>JAFUQW010000103.1 GCA_017472115.1 Bacteroidales bacterium
CAACTCAGTGCATGACATTGAGAATAGATGAAAAAGATTCATTCGGTTTATTATTAGCAACGGCAAAGCACGATACAATAGGTGCGATAACAATAGAGAAATTATGAGAACGATAGACGTTTGTCCTGGCACACTTACACCGGGATTCGACACATATAGTCCTTCGTGCCTACGAAAAGTTTTCGGAGGCAAAAAGGTTAGTCATATAATGGACTTAACGATAAACGACGACACCGGAGGTGAGATTGTTGCATCTATAAACAAAATATCTATCTCTGGTGTACAGGAGAAGATATCTGCTATAACCATGAAAGGTAAAATCATAATAACCCCTGAAGGAGAATCTGGTCGATATATTATAAAACCTATTCCCGAATATAAGAGTCTTCGCTTCAGGAATAATATCCCAGCAAATGAGCATCTGACCATGCAGATTGCAAGCCAGGTGTATAAAATCAATACAGCCGCGAATGCACTCGCTTTTTTTGCAGATGACAATCCCTTTTACATAACTAAGAGGTTTGACTATAGGGCTGATGGTTCTAAGATTAGACAAGATGATTTTGCTTCTATAGCAGGCAAAACCGAGCGAAATAGCGGTAGTGACTTCAAATATTCGGGTAGCTATGAAGATATTGCAAAGCTCTTGAAACAAAATGTTTCTGCGTGGCAGGTTGAGATGGCCAAGTATTTCACGCTTGTTGTCTTTAATTATCTGTTCAGTAATGGCGATGCACACCTGAAAAACTTTTCACTACAAGAGACCGATGGCGGAGACTACGTATTGACTCCTGCATACGATTTGATGAATACCGCCATACATGTCAATGACGGGGACTTTGCATTGCAAGACGGACTGATTCCTGAGTCAGAATACTCGGATGTATATTCGAAAACATTACACCCATGCAAAGACGACTTCATTACTTTTGGAACACGCATAGGAGTTCTGCCTAAAAAGTTGACCTCTATTATTGAACTGTTTGCTACTGAGCAACCAAAGGTTTACGAACTCATCGAGAATTCTTTTCTGGAGGAGAAGGTTAAACGTATGTACAAACAATCGTACCAGGAGCGTTTGCACCGCTTTCAAAGAAGTGATAAATAAAGTTATTGAGTTAGCAATGATTAGCAATAATACGCAAGATAAAGCGTATCTTTGCATTAGAAATCATTTGGAACGCAAATACGGTAAGAATCTGAATATAAATCGCTTCAATTTGGTTTCTACCGAAACTTGAAAATGAGCTTGAAAAGTGCGGTACAACACGTATATCGAAATCGTTGATTTTCAACACGATGAATTTGTGAGTATTTTCCGTGTCATTGTGAAAATGCGAGTTGTACCGATTAAAAGGCTAAAACGCTTTCAATCAATAGTGTAAATGTGTTGCATCGGGAAGTAGTAATTCGTTGAATCCCTATCCTATATAAACCTCGTTTATAAAAAGAAAAGAAGCCTGGCATGAGCCAGACTTCGTCTAGTGTCAAGTCATTTTCATGATTTAGCTAAGCTTCTTGCCATCTTGACCGGATGACAATGTAGGAATAGAGTCCAGATTAATTCCACGCGCTGCCATACTGCGAGTCATCATGTCCATCATGACCGCCTCCAGAGTACGCTCATCATTTGTCAGTTCAGCGATATGTATCCCGAAGCTTTCAATTACGTGGTCCATATCATTAGTCAACATATTGTATTTCAACAACTTTTTCACCACT
Organism: Bacteroidales bacterium; assembly: GCA_017472115.1. The sequence continues at coordinate 1,723 of JAFUQW010000103.1, forward strand.
TATCAATAGAAATCATAATAAATATCTACTTCTCATATTTATATATTATTATAATATAAATACTAGTATAAATATTATATCAACTATTTATTTGCTATTTTCAAATCGCGAATTCAAATAATATGATATAAATTTGTAATTCACAGACGGCATGTCGAGAAACAGTTTACACCATGAGTACACTTGAAAGAGCCATACAGATAGCTACAGAGGCACATAAGGGCCAGCTTGATAAAGCAGGCAGAGATTATATAGGTCACCCGCTTCGCGTGATGGCGATGGGAAAGACTGAAGATGAGAAGATCGTCGGGGTATTGCATGACGTGATCGAGGATACCGATTGGACTTTCGAGATGCTGGAAGCAGAGGGGTTTTCGCGTGAAGTGATTGAGGCGTTGAAGTGCGTCACAAAGCTGTCAGAGAACGAGAACTATGACGACTTCATTGAAAGGGTCAAGAAAAATCCCCTTGCAGTCGCCGTGAAGATAAACGATCTGACCGACAACATGGACATCCGCCGTCTCCCCTACCTGAGCGACAAGGACGTCAAGCGCCTGAAGAAATATCTGAAGGCATATAAGAAACTGACCGGAGAACCGGTCTATTCTGTATATGCAGCCCGTCAGGAACATCCTAACGCATATACCGTATGGACATCAGAGGACGATGAGGAGCTCAGGCAGATGTGGGCAGAAGGCAAGTCCGTTCAGGAAATCGCCGATTACTTCGGACGAAAGAACAGCTCGATAATCAGCAGACTGAAGAAACTGGGAATATAAGACTAGTTACGGCTATTCTTTAAGATTGACACAGCATCACATTCAATCGAATGTGATGCTGTCGATTTTCAGACGCAGGATTCCGGAAGGGGTCTGGGCTTCTGCTATTTCGCCGACTTTCTTGCCCATCAGGGCGGCGCCGATCGGGGATTTCAGCGAAATCTTTCCGGCTTCGAGGTTCATCTCGTGTGGACTCACAATCTCGAATTTCATTCGGGTATCTGTAGCGAGGTTCGTGAATTCAACCTTGCTCAACAGGCATACTCTGTCTTTTGGGAGAGCTTCCGGGTCGATCACACGGGAATGTTCAAGAACATTCTGCAGGAAACGGATACGGCTGATGGTCTTCGCTTGTCTCCGCCTTGCCTCACGGTATCCAGCATTCTCGCTCCTATCCCCCTGTGCACTGGTTTCTGCGACATTATCACGCACTTCTGGGTAGACCACGCTGATAAGATGATCCAACTCGGCCGCAATCTCGTCATATCGTTGCTTTGACAGATATTCCATATTGCAAATTTACCTAAACCACACCACAAATTTAAGAAATTATGCGGATTAGTTGTATCTTTGTTATTTAAGACACAGTAGACAATGAAGTACACATACGCACCATCAGACAAGCCGAATACAAGAATCGACGTCGCAGACATCCTCAGGGGCATAGCTATAGCCGGCATCATCCTGATCCATTTCATAGAACAGCTGAACTTCTACATGTTCCCGGAACCGACCAGCGAGTTCTGGGCTGCAGCAAACAAGATCGTCTGGGACAGCACATTCTTCCTTCTGGCAGGCAAGATGTACGCAATCTTCGCGATGCTCTTCGGACTCAGCTTCTACATCCAGCACGACAATCAGGCCCAGAAGGGCATCGACTTCCGTCCACGGTTCCTGTGGAGGATGGTGCTGCTGATGCTTTTCGGTCTTTTCGACCTGCTGTTCTACAACGGCGACATCCTTTTCCTGTATGCAGTGTGCGGAGTGCTCATCATCCCTGTGATAAGGGCAAGCGACAAGGTCATAAAAGCCCTCATCATACTCATGCTACTCCAGCCGGTGGAACTTGTATACTTCATCATAGGTCTGATCAATCCAGACACCCAGCCGCTATACCTTGGCAGCAACAGCTATTTCGGTGACATCATCGCCGCACAGTCGGCAGGAACGATTCTGGACGTAGCTGTGGCAGGCATAAAGAACGGACTTCCGGTGAATTTCACATGGGCAATCGAGAACGGGCGCATGACACAGACCATACTCTTCTTCCTGATCGGAATCATGCTAGGAAGGAAGAGACTTTTCTACAACGAGGGCGACAACCTGAAGACATGGAAGAAGGTGCTGGCCGGATCTGTGATCGCATTCGCCGTGCTTCTTCCTCTGTACCTCTTTGTTCCTAAGTCAATTGAGATCAGATGCGTTTCAAACAGTCTGAATGTAGCTCTGAACATGTGGAAGAACCTGGCAATGATGCTGTTCATAGTGTCCGGAGTCACACTACTGTACTACAACACATCAGCAAAGAGCTGGCTCATAAAGATAGCTCCATACGGAAAGATGAGTCTGACAAACTACCTCACCCAGTCGATCTTCGGAGCAATGATCTTCTACAACTGGGGGGTCGGACTGTTCAGATATTGCGGCCACACCGCAAGCTTCTTCCTGGGAGTCGCTTTCATAATCATTCAGTTCATCTTCTGCACATGGTGGATGAAGCATCACAAGAGAGGACCGTTCGAGCAGCTCTGGTGCTGGGCGACATGGTTCGGAAAGAAAAACTAAAAGACAGACACAATGGGACTAGGTAAATGGATAGCAGGTGCGCTCGGATGGGCCATGTTCGGCCCGATCGGAGGCATATTGGGATACTTCTTTGCGGCAAACATGGAGAGGCTTGCAGAGGCTTCGGTCGGATATGGTGACGAACAGAACTGGAACCAGGGACAGAGGAACAGCTTCCTGATGAGCCTTCTGGTGCTTTCAGCTGCAGTAATCAAGGCAGACGGCAAAGTCACCTCACAGGAAATCTCGAAGCTGAGGGAATTCTTTGCTGCAAACTTCGGAGCACAGGCCGCAGACGAGGCGGAGAGCGTCGTGAGGGAGCTTGTGCAGAAGGAATTCAACCTGTACGAAGTCTGCGGACAGATACGTTCATGTATGGATTATTCGCAGCGTCTCCAGCTGTTTTACTATCTTGTATCGCTCGGAGCCTGTGACGGTCTCCATCAGCGAGAAATCGATGTGCTGGAAACAATAGCCACATACATAGGTCTGCCCAAGACTGAAGCGGATTCGATCTTCGCACAGTTCAGACCAAGCAACGACAGCAACTACAGGATTCTCGGCATCACTCCGGACGCTACAGATGAGGAAGTGAAGAAGGCATATCGCAAGATGGCAGTCCAATACCACCCTGACAAGGTTGCAACGCTCGGAGAGGACGTTCAGAAAGCTGCTGAAGAAAAATTCAAGGCCGTCTCACAGGCTTACGAATCCATATGCAGGGAAAGAGGAATCTGATCGTCACATAGCCTGATGGTCAGGTCTCTGTGGGTTACGACGATGACAGTACGGCCGCTCATGCTTCGCTTTAGGCGGCCGATAAGCTCTTCTTCGGTCTGCGGGTCGAGGGCAGAGGTCGGCTCGTCCAGAAGCAGGACGCTCCCCTCCTTGAGGAGCGAACGTGCTATGCAGACCCTCTGGGCCTGGCCCTCACTCAAGCCGGCGCCTTTCTCGCCGCAATATGTATCCAGCCCGTCCGGAAGATCATATACAAACTCGGCAACTGCATTATACAGAGCCGCTTTCAGCTGATCGTCCGTGGCTGACGGATTGCCCAGAAGAAGATTATCCCTTACAGTCCCGCTCATCAGGGTATTGCCTTGAGGAACGTATACGACATTGCATCGTGTCGATGGAGATGCTTCCACAGTCCGTTCACCATCATACATCGTTATCTTTCCTTTATCCGGACTCAGCAGGGCCAGGACAAGCCTCATGACCGTGCTCTTGCCGATACCTGTCTGACCTGTCAGAGCAGTCGTCGTACCGGGCTTGAAATCATACGAAAAACCGTCCAGAATCGTTCTTTCACTGTCCGGATAGGCATATGAGACACCTTCGAAACGGACTCCCACATTTGAGCCGAGCTTTACCTGCGGACCTTTGTCTTCGGATGGAAGGGTGTCGATCTCGTCAAGCCTTTCTGCAGAAGTGATGCTGTTTATCAGCGGAGAGAGCTGGTTCGAAAGATTCATGATCGGACGCTGGATCTGCCCGACCAGCTGGAGAAATGCGGTCATCATTCCAAAAGTGGCGGAGCCGTTCATGATACCGAACACTCCCCAAAGGAAAGCAGCTGCGTAACCTGCTGAAAATCCGAACTGTATGAATCCCCTTGTATAGATATTGTACACGGTCTTATCCATGACCTGCTCAAGCAGGTCGTCCTGCTTGTCGGCCAGAGAATCGCTGACATAAGGAGTCTGTTCCAGAGTATGTATTACAAGCCTGTGCTGGAGGCTTTCCTGCATCAGGGACTGCATGTCGCTCTCTTTCGTTCTTATGTCCTTTGTCAGTTTACGCATCTTCCTGATGTATATGCGGCTCAAAAGAAGCATGAGCAGCAAGATGCATGGGATGGTCCAGGCCAGGCCCGGCTCAAGAATGAAGAGGAAACTGAAGGCTGCGATGAACTGGACAGCAGCGGTAATGACCGCCGGCACCGATTTGGTCAGCGACTCTGCCACCACCCTGACATCCTCCATCACGCGGTTCAGCGTATCGCCGGTATGGAAAGCTTCCTTCCCGTCCCACCGGCTTTCCATAAGCCGGCAGAAGAGCCTGTGGCGAAGTCCGTTCTTCAGAACCACGTCGCTGAGGTTCAGCACCCTCCGCTCGATGGCGGTAAGAACTATCTGAACCAGCATGCAGGCCACCATGACGCCGATATATAGAGGCAGGCTGCTGCCGTCGCCTGATGTTGCAGCATCGATCAGCTGCTTGCACACCCATACGAAAGTCATCGAAGCAGCGACATGGAGCAATCCGATGAACGAAGAGACTGCAATCTTCCCACG
>JAFUQW010000104.1 GCA_017472115.1 Bacteroidales bacterium
GTGTCGCCAAGGCTGCAAGAAAGCAGTTGGAGGATCAATTGGGGCGTTCGGTTATATCCGAGTCCAACTCATCGACTATGAGACTTCCGGGTGAGAGTCCTGAAGATCAATAGAGATATAATCATTCTTTTCGTTCCGCTCGCGGTTTCGGCCGACGGGCGGGATTTTTGTTCCAGTAGGTCACCAAGAGATCCCCGGTCGGGGCCGGGGATGACGGAGATGGCCGATCAGGTCGGCCATGACGTGGAAAGGACCGGGGATGAAAGTGAAGGAGCCGGGGATGACGAGAACCGACCGTCATTGCCGGCTTGACCGGCAATCTCAAGTGACCGGTGCTGAAGGAGAGGAGCTGGTGTGAGGATGAACTTATTCAAGTATGAATCCCGAAGAGCACCAGGTGCGGAATTCACCCTCGTGGTCATAGATAAGGCATCCTTCAAGGTCGGGGCGTGATTCGAGAAAGGCTTTGGATTCTTCGAGGCCGATGACCATGCAGTATGTGGCGTAGGCATCGGCTATTGTTGCGTCGGGGGCTACTACTGTGGCACTCAGGAGGTTATGGTTGACGGGGCGCCCTGTGCGTGGATCGATTGTATGGGCATATTTCCTGCCGTTGCGGATATAGAACTTGCGGTAGTTCCCTGATGTCACGATGCCGTGCGGACCTGCAGGAGCACGGAATATCCCATGTATCTCGGCACCGGGTTCCTGATTGCCGTCCACGGGTCTGTCGATTCCGATCGACCATGGCTGCCCTGACGGATTCACCCCGTCGCAGAATATCTCGCCTATGTCAACCAGCATGTCCTTGACTCCTATGCTGTAAAGGTAACGGGCCACCACATCACAGCTGTAGCCTTGGGCTATTGCATTGTAATTCAGCTCCGGAGCCGTGTCTCCCGCACTTTCAAGAAGCATCTCCCTGCCGTCGAGGTGACCGTCATCCTGCAATGCTTCCACCATGTCAGCCTTCAGCCTTCCCATTCCCGATTCCGACATTACCTGCCTGAGAGTGCTCTCAGACGGCATTTCTCCTTCGGTGAATCCGAAGCCCCAAAGATCGAATAGGGGAGCGGAAGCGGGATCGACCACTCCGTCCGTCTCCTCGAATATCGAGACCGCACGGTCATATATGTCTGTGAAAAGGCTGTCCGGTACAATTTCTTCTCCGGCATTGAAACGGCTTAGGAGTGATTTTCTGTTGTATCCGGATAGGGAGTTGTCGATGTTGACGAGTATGGCATCCACGGAATCACGGATCGCCTCAGGTCTGACATCCGTTCCCTTGAGATTAAGTTTCACCGAATAGGTTCCTCCTTGCGCGAATCCTGTGACGGTGATGTAGCGGTCACGAGGCGTGCATGCTGCTGCCGTCAGTGCAATGAGTAATGTATATAACAATCTTTTCATCCGTGTGTGATTTTTGTCCTGACCAAGCCCTGCTCAGGCAAAGTATTTGTACAAAGGTAGCGGTTTTTCCAATTAAAATGACCATATTTGCAGTTTTGTAGAACTAATTTAACGAAAGGAATGAGTCTTAGAAAACTTATTTTGCTCGCGGCAGCTGTGATGGCTGTCATTTCATGTAAGGATGATGATGATCAGAAGGCACTGCCTTCGCTTGACGGAATGGTGGTATTTCATGCTCCTGACTTTATCGTGCCGGGCCAGACGCTTACGATGACCCCGAAAGGTGTCGAGCATCCCGAAGACAAGGAGGTAGGATATTATTGGAAGGTTTCGCCGGGTGGTGTCATCGATACAGTGAGGCTCGAGACCGGTCTCGGTCCTGATGGAAAGCCTTCAGACGGTACATTCACATATACTTTCCCTGACAGCCTTGCGACTTATACCGTGACCTGCTATGCCTTTGCAAGCGGATACTCCGGACTCTCCGGCAGGCAGCTCGTCACTACGGTCAAGGGTGGAATCGAAGGCTCGGTTACAGGTGCCGGACTTCTGCCGGAAGATCCGCATGTGACTGTTGACGGAAGCGACTATTATTATGTAAGGATAGGTGATCTCGAGTGGTTCCGCAATAATCTTCAGACAGGCAAGGGTGGAGCAGCGTATGCAAATGTGGAAGTCATGTCCGATGTGCTCGGAAGATTCTATTGCCATGAGGATGCACTTGTGGCTTGTCCGGAAGGATGGAGGCTGCCTTCTGAGGAGGACTGGATCGCTCTCGGAAAGGAAATCGGGGCTGAAGCAGAAATGTTCGGCAGAATTCCGGATGTCGCTTCGAAACTGATGGTGGATGTGTATTTCAACGGCAGCCAGATGTGGGAATACTGGCCGGAAGTGGGAGTGAAGACCAACTCAAGCAAGATGTCGGTGATTCCGGCGGGATATGCCAACCTCGGCGTAAGGGAGGCTGACGGTTCCTACAGGGATGTCGAGTCAACAGGTGTATATGAATACGCGACATTCTGGACATCAGACACAGATGAGGACGGAATGGCATATTACCGCTATCTCATCTGTGATCAGGCTGATATGATGATCAGCAAGGGTGATCCTGAGGCATTCGGAGCAAATGTCCGTTGCGTGCGCGATGCAGAAGGCGTGATAACAGAATAATTTATTGAATCTATGAAGAAGAGTTACATCGTAATCATTGTGATCGCCGTTGTTCTTGTCGGCGGTTTTGTCTGGATCAAGAATACCTATAACGGCCTTGTTAAGGCTGATGAGGGTGTCGGGGCAGCATGGGCTCAGGTGGAGAACGTGTATCAGCGCAGGGCAGATCTGATTCCTAATCTCGTGGCAACGGTGAAAGGTTATGCCGCTCACGAGTCGGAGACTCTCGAAAGCGTGATCGCAGCCCGCTCGAAGGCTACTCAGGTGACTGTCGATCCTTCTGACCTATCGGAGGAGGATATCGAGAAGTTCAACGAGGCTCAGGGAGAACTTTCAAGCGCTCTCGGCAGACTTCTCATGATCACGGAGAATTATCCTGACCTCAAGGCAAATGAGAATTTCCGTGACCTGCAGGCGCAGCTTGAAGGTACTGAGAACAGAATCGCTACAGAGAGGATGAAGTATAACGAGACGGCAAGAAGCTACAATACCAAGGTGAGAAGTTTCCCTGCTAACATTGTCGCTTCGATGTTCGATTTTGAGAAGAAGGGGTATTTCGAGGCACAGGAAGGTGCTCAGACCGCTCCGAAGGTTGAATTCTGATACTCTTTCGATATGAAACCGGAGACTTTCCTGACCGCCGCACAACAGACTGCTGTTGTCGAGGCGGTCAGACTTGCAGAAAAGGGTACCTCTGGAGAGATACGTATCCATATAGACGGCAAGTGCAAGGGTAGTCCTGTGACTAAGGCCGAGCAGATATTCACGGCCCTTGGCATGGACAGGACGCAGCTTCGCAACGGGGTGCTCATCTATCTTGCCTGTGAGAGCAAGGTCTTTGCGATTGTGGGAGACAGAGGTATAGATGAGGCAGTCCCTGAGCATTTCTGGGAAGATGTGATAGAGGTCATGACTGTTGAATTCCGTGAAGGAAGGTTCGCAGACGGACTTGTCAAGGCAGTAATGATGGCCGGTGAAAAACTTAAGACATATTTCCCTTATCAGCAGGACGATGTCAATGAACAGCCGGACGACATTTCATTTGGAGGTAAGGATGAATAGGACAGGACTTGATCTGTGTTCATCGCTGCGCAGGGTTTCTGCCGCTGCGGTGATTTTTCTTGCGGTGCTGGTGACGGCATCTGCAATCCCTTCGCGCCCATCTCCCGCACGTCTTGTCAATGACCTTGCGGATCTGTTCTCACGTGATGAGGAAGCAAGGCTCGAAAGGGCTCTGGTTGCTTTCGACGACTCAACTTCCAATCAGATTGCAGTTGTGACCGTGACCGATCTGGAGGGGTACGACCCTGCAGAATACGCCACACGCATCGGTCTCGACTGGAAGGTCGGCTCCGAACGTTTCGATAACGGTATAGTGGTGCTGGTCAAGCCCAAGACATCATCTTCCGGCGGACAGGTATTCATAGCGGTGGGTTACGGTCTTGAGGGCGCGATTCCCGATGCATACGCCAAGAGGATCATCGAGAACGACATGATCCCGTATTTCAAGGAGAACGGATATTTCGAAGGCACGGCCCGGGCATGTGTGACTCTGATGAAGCTTGCAAGCGGGGAGATAAGCGAGCCTCGTGGAGATTCGTCCGAGGATGACTTGGGAGGTGTGATTTCGGTATTCGTGATGCTGTTCGTGTTCATCATGCTCATCGCTGTATTCGGAGGAAAGAACAACGGCAGTGGCGGTGGCGGACGAGGCCGATCGGGCAGTGATGCTGAGGATGTCATAGCCACAATACTCACCTACGGTTCCCTTATGGGGAGAGGCGGCGGCAGGTCGCACGGAGGTTTCGGCGGAGGTTCGTTCGGCGGGGGATTCGGCGGTTTCGGCGGCGGCTCCTTCGGCGGTGGCGGTGCCGGCGGAAGCTGGTGATCTCTACATAGAAGAAATGACTTCCAATGCCTCGATCAGCATATCGCAGAGCCATTCATTGCCTCTGATCAGCAGATCGGGGCATATTCCTGCATGATGCAGGATCATCGTGACAGCAGAGACAGGAATCAGCAGACCGGTGAGCGGAAGCGCTATGAGGTTGGTCAGCAGAAAGTATTTCGGGAATGTACCGAAATAGAAGAATGCTATCGGACCGGTTGTCAGCTGGCATGAAACGGACATTGCCGCGGAATTCCATATCCATTTGATCGGTATTGTCATGAATCTGCCTGTTCCGCCTTCTTTATCTTCCGGCCAGATCCTTTTCAGTCTCGGATATATGAAGGCTATTCCGGCCATGGCGGCGTAGGACAGCTGGAATCCGACAGACAGTATGTCGGACGGAGAGATGCACAGATGAATGATCAATGCTGCCATCAGAGTGTTGCCGGAGCTCCGGATCCTGCCGGTATGTCTTGCCGTTTCGTTGATCGTTATGAACAGAAAGGCCCTCACCAAGGATGGGCCGGCTCCGGTGGCAAGAGTGTAGAATCCGCAAAGCACTATTGTCAGAAGTGACTTGACTCTCCCGGCCCGGATGCCTGATCCGATGACAGACATCAGCCGGCTGATCATCATGTATATCACACCGAGATGCAGGCCAGACAATGCCAGGATATGCGATGCTCCGCTTTCTCTGAATGCCTCCGTTACTTCCCGGGACATCCCCTTCCTTTCTCCGGTAAGTACGGCTTTGACGAAGGAATTGGTCCTCTTGTCATCAAACGGGATGCTGTCTGCGGCATTTTTCATTACTTCTCCGTATTGTCCGGCGAATGCCGTAATGCTCCCTTCCTCATGATTCGAAACGGATGTTTCACAGGCCCTGATTCCGCATAACGCACCAGTGCCGGCGGCGAGGAGTGCGATGATGACGTGTATGATGGCCGGCGACCATTTCTTTCTTTCGGGAAGGAGCAGGAGTATCCAGACTATGGCGGTTCCTGTCAATATGGCTGATGCAGAAAATATATTGCCGCAAGAAGTCCCGGCATAGACTGCAGCTGCGGTTCCGGCAGCAAAAGGAAGGGCAAATCCCGCAATTTCTCTCTCCACTGTCATTTGATTCCTGTTTTTTGCTAAAGTAGGGATAATTTTTATAACTTTGCAAGGATTTGTCAGAAAATATCTCAAAATTGAAATTTCATAATTGGAAACAGATTAAATATTGATAATATGATCATTTTAGTACTCAATTGCGGCAGCTCATCACTCAAATATCAGCTTCTCGATATGAAGAATGATGAGGTTTATGACCTCCTTGCCAAAGGTCTTGTAGAAAGAATCGGTATGGAAACGGGATGCCTCAAACATCGGGCTACCGGTAAGGAGCAACTCGTAAAGGAAATGCCTATCGAAGATCATACGGTAGGTATCAAGGCTGTCATCGATGCTCTTCTTGACAAGGAATTCGGCGTCCTTTCAACTCTTGAGGACATCGAGGCTGTCGGACATCGTGTGGTACATGGCGCCGAGGAGTTCGTATGCAGCCAGCTTATCACGGATGCTGTGGTGGCTCAGCTTGAGAAATGCTCGGTTTTCGCTCCTCTTCACAACCCTGCGAACATTCTTGGCATCAAGGCTGTTTCGGCAGTCCTTCCGGAAGTGCCTCAGGTAGGTGTGTTTGACACTGCTTTCCATCAGACTATGCCGTCTTATGCATATATGTACGCCCTTCCGTATGAGTACTACGAGAAATATGGAATCCGCAGATATGGTTTCCACGGCACCAGTCATAAATATGTGTCTGCGAAAGGAGCTAAGTTTGCCGGCCTTGATCTCAACTCCTCGAAGATTATCACCTGCCATCTCGGAAACGGCAGCTCCATCTCGGCAGTGCTGAACGGAAAGTCTATAGACACTTCGATGGGATTCACCCCGCTCGAAGGCCTTATCATGGGTACCCGCTGCGGAAACGTGGATCCTGACGTCGTCACTTATATTCAGGAGAAAGAAGGCCTTTCTGCTGCTGAGATGAGCAAGGTGCTCAACAAGAAGAGCGGATTTCTCGGACTCTCATGCGTTTCTTCCGATGCACGTGACCTTGATGCGGCTGCTAATGACGGCGATCCTAAGGCGAAACTCACTCTCAAGAAACTGACATATGACATCATCAAGTTCATCGGTGCATACGCTGCTGCAATGAACGGTGTGGATCTGATTGTGTTCACCGGCGGTATCGGCGAGAATAACTGCCGTGTGCGCCGTCGCGTCTGCGAGAACCTCAGCTATCTCGGTGTGAAGTTCGATTATGATGCAAATGTCGTACGCGGAGAGGATATGATGATATCCCTTCCTGATTCGAATGTAAAGGTCGCAGTCATAACCACCAACGAGGAACTCATGATTGCCCGTGATACAATGCATATTGTCCAGAACGAAGAAGAATAGCCATGCTCAGATCTTTCAACGAAATATTTGCCGAGCTCCGCAGCCGTGGAGCCAGGAAGAGAATGATAGTCGCGTGGGGTGTTGACGGACACACCATAGCGGCTGCAGGCAAGGCCGTAGAACTCGGTCTTGTGGATGTGACACTCGTCGGCGACGAGGAGATGATAGCCCAGGCATGCAGGGAAGAGGGCGTGGATGTGTCTGTTTTTACGGTTGTCCACAATTCCAACGAAATGTCATCCGTTGCACAGGCGGTGCAGATGGTGCGCGATGGTCAGGGCGACTTCCTTATGAAAGGACTTTGCTCGACAGACAAGTTCCTTCGTGCCATCCTCAATAAGGAAACGGGGCTTCTTCCTCCGAAAGGTACCCTTACCCATTGTACGACTCTCGAGATTCCGAGCTATCACAAGCTGCTTTTCGTAGGTGATGTGGCTGTCATTCCTGCACCTGACTTCAAGCAGAAGACCATCATAATGGATTGTCTTGTGAGGACGGCTAAGGCTGTGGGTGTTGAGAAGCCGAAGGTTGCAATCCTTGCCGCTACGGAGCAGGTACTTACGAGTCAGCCGGCTACCATAGAGGCTGCGATGCTTGCTAAGATGGTTGACCGCGGACAGATCAAGGGATGCATAGCTGACGGTCCTCTGGCCCTCGATGTGGCTATTGATAAGGAATCCGTCGAGATAAAGGGGCTGGTAAGCCCTGTCGCAGGAGATGCAGACTGTATTCTCTTCCCTAACATAGAGTCTGGAAATGTATTTTACAAGGCTAACTCCAAGCTTGTTCCGGGTGTGAAGCAGGCGGGAATGCTCGTAGGTGCCAAGGTTCCTTGTGTGCTTTCAAGCCGTGCCGACAGCATCGACACCAAACTCAATTCGATAGCGGTTGCAGCAATGTCATCAAAATAAACCTCATGAAAGGCAATATTCTCATAATAAATCCCGGATCCACTTCTACGAAGATAGGATTCTACTGCGACGGAAAACAGCTGCTCGAGACCAATCTGACCCACTCTGCCGAAGAAATAGCGGAATATGAGTCAGTGATGGATCAGGGTGGCATGCGTCGTGATGCAATTGCCGGTTTCCTGGCAGAAAACGGTGTGGAACTGGATTCAATAGATCTGATCATGGCCCGCGGAGGTCTGATCACTCCCATCAAGGCCGGAGTATATGAGGTCACCGGGAAAATGCGTGAGGCTCTGATTTCCGGCAAGGATGGTGTCCACGCATGCAATCTCAGCGCGCTGATAGCAGATGATATGGCTGCAGACATCAACAGGATGCGTGCAGAAAAGGGACTTGAGCCTGTTTGCAAGGCCTATATCGCCGATCCTCCAACAGCGGATGAGATGTTGCCGGAACTCAAGCTTACAGGACACCCTGCCTTTGAGCGCAGGGCTGCCTTCCATACCCTGAACTCCCGTGCTATGGTGCGTCGCTATGCATATTCGGTAGGCAAATCCAACAGGGACGTGACGGTGATCGTGGCCCACATGGGTGGTGGATCTTCGGTCTCCCTTCACAGGAACGGCCTGGTGATAGATGTCAATGACGCACTCGGAGGCGACGGACCGTTCAGTCCGGAACGCGCCGGTTCAGTGCCTGCATTCCCGCTGATAGAGATGTGCTTCAGCGGCAGGTATTCCAAGGCTGAGATAAAGAAGATGCTCGTGGGCAAGGGAGGAGCGGTTGCTCATCTGGGTACCAACGATTTCCGTGAGGTCAGTGCCCGTGCCGAATCTGGTGACGAGGCTTGTGCGACCTTCCTCAAGGCATTCTGCATTTCAGTCGCGAAATATATAGGTTCGATGGCTGCAGTAGTCGGCGGAAAGGTCGATGCGATAATCCTTACAGGAGGAATCGCCCATAACAAGGCCATTGCGTCAGAGATAACCGACCGTGTAGGTTTCATCGCTCCGGTGGAGGTCTATGCGGGAGAAAACGAGATTGAATCACTCGCTGAGAACGGCTACGGAATTCTGGCCGGAGAATTCGAAGTGAAACGATATCTCGAGGATTAGAACCCTTCGAAGAGATTTCTTCTTGGAAGCTTGTCACTGTAGGCTTCTCTGCATTGACGGAAAAGTGCTTCGGTATATCGGGACTGGCTCGGACCACGCCATGTGCTGGTGTTGGTTATGAGAATCCAGCATTCGCCGTCAGGATATTTATGGACAAGGGCACAGGTGCCGGAAAGGGTGCCGGTCCTTGTCCATCCTTTTTCTGGATGCGTGTCGTTCCAGCCGAGCGAGAAAGTGTTCTTGTCGTAGTAACCGGTCATCTCGGCTACGGCTTCAGGTGTTATTATGTCGGGGACTTCAGGACTTCCGTCGATAGAGGCCACAAGCCTGGCTATTTCGACAGGTGAGCCGCACCATGCACCTGCACCCTGCAGAAGGGGAATGTTGTTGCCGCCGTAGCAGCGTTCCACCATTATCCCGCTGTCTGTATATTCTTCTATGAATTTTCCGTCTCCCTCGTGGGTGTAGTATCTCACTTCGTTCGGTCTTCTGTCCTCATAATAATTCCCGGCAATATGCATGTCGAAGCATCCTGCAGGCTCGAGAACTTCCTTTCGTATGAATTCTTCGTATGTCATGCCGGATACCTTCTCTATTATCTCCGAGAGAAGAAGGTATCCTAAATTGGAATATTGCTGCCAAGAGCCGGGCTTGAATCTGAGGCGGCTGTCGAGTACCACGCTGTAGAAATCTTCTGCTTCCGGCACTCTGTCGAGTCTGAGCTGATGCTTCACGTCACGTGAGGAGAACAGAGGATCACGGCCGAATCCCGCCTGATGTCTCAGAAGATGTTCTACTGTGATCTTCCTGTAGTCCCGGTGTCTGATCAGAGAAGTGAATATGGAGTCGTTCAATATGCCTCTCGGACCGAACACGGTGTCGCGGATACTCAGCGAATCCCTGTCCTGCAGTACCATTATGCCTGTTGCCGTTATGAGCTTTGATACAGATGCCATACGCATTATGTGACCCGGTTCCATTCCTGTTCCCAGATCCTCGTCAGCCCATCCGTAACCCTTTGCATATACGAGAGAGTCATTCCGTGTTATTGCAAGCGAAGCTCCCTTCATCTGCCAGCGTCGGAGGTATTTCTCTATCTTTTCATCCAATCCTTCGAGCTCGGGAATCTCTGACATCTCATTGGTGATGGAGTCGTTCAGATGGATCAGGCAAGTGTCGTCAGAAGGCTCTTCTGCATGGCTACCGCGTCCCGGAATGAGACAGAATATGATGGAACAGAGTCCGAGGAGTGACAGGGTAAGCAGTATCTTCTTTTCCATAGGCGGCTACAGCATTTTGGCCCTGCGGGCATAGTCGATGATGAAATCGGCCGTACCCTCGATGCCGAGAATGCTTGAGTCGATGCAGAGATCGTATGTCGAGGCCATGCCCCAGTCGCCGAATGTGTAATAATTGTAGTATTCTGCCCTTCCCTTGTCCTTGCCCCCGATCAGTTCAAGGGCCTTCTCTTCTGAAATCCCGCATCTTTTCATTATCCTGGAAGCACGGACTTCGTCCGGTGAGGTAAGGAATACATTCAAGGTGCATCCGCAGTCACGGAGTACATAGTCTGAGCAGCGTCCCACAATGATTGCAGATCCCTGTTCAGCTATCTTTCTTATTGTCGAGCACTGGATTTCGAACAGTTTCTTGTCGCTCATATAATTGTCGGATTCTCCGCTCATTAGGCTTCCTGCAAATATTGAAGAAAGCGAGAAGAAGCGCTTCTTCTCATCGCTCTGCACGAAAAGCTCTGCGCTGAAACCGCTTTCCTGTGCGGCTTTGCTTATAAGCTCGCTGTCATAGACGGGAAATCCCAATTTTCTGCCAAGCTCTTCTGCAACGGCCTTGCCTCCGCTTCCGAACTGTCGTCCTATGGTTATGATGAGTTTCTTCATATGTTTAAATCTGACTGCCTAATATAGATGGGTCATCTCCGTCGTTGAGCCTGCCGAGCTTGCTGAGGAGTCTGCCGAGAAGTATTATGGTGAGTATGCTTGCCAGAGCGTCGGCTACAGGGTAGCTCATCCATATTCCTTTGTCACCGAAAGCCATTGGCAGGAAATACAGGCACGGAAGCAGGAAAAGCAGCTGTCTTGACAGAGACAGAATGATGGATTTGCGGACCATGCCAAGACTCTGGAATAGGTTGGATGAGACGATCTGAAAGCCTACGATAGGTAACATTATGTTCATTATCCGGATGCCTGATGACGATAGGTCGAGGAGCTGCGCGTCTTTCGTGAATATGCCTGTGACGGTGCGCGGAAATAGTTCGGTGACGAGGAAACCGAGTACCGTTACAGCCACCGCAAGCCAGACTGTCTTCCAATAGACCTCCTTTACCCTGCTGTACTTCCGTGCACCGTAGTTGTAGCCTGCGATAGGCTGCATGCCTTGGTTCAGACCCATGCATATCATGATGAACATGAAATTAATCCTGTTGCAGATGCCGTATGCACCTATTCCCAGGTCACCGCTGTATTTGCGTAGCTGCTGGTTGATGAAAAGGCTTACGAGGCAGGCTGCCGAGTTCATCAGGAAAGGACCGAAACCTATTGCGAGAGAGTCTTTTGCCACCCTCATGTCAAGCCTGAATATGCCTTTTTCGAAATGGACTTCCTTCTTCCTGTCATTGAAATGGGAGAGTACCACGATCAGTGCAGCCGACTGCGCTATCACAGTGGCCCATGCGGCTCCGGCTATACCCATATCGAATACGAAGATGAACAGAGGGTCGAGGACAGCATTGAATATGACCGTGAATATCGTCAGTGCCATGGCTTTGCGCGGATTGCCGGTAGAGCGCATCGCAGCATTGAGACCGAAGTAGAGATGTGTGATGATGTTTCCGTACAGAATCACCTTCATGTACTCCTTCGCATATGGAAGTGTGTTTCCGCTTGCTCCGAAGAAATACAATATCGGATCGATGAATATCAGTGCAATGAACATGAAGGCAAAGCCGATTATCACGTTGAGCGATATGACGTTGCCTAAGACTTTGTTGGCAGCCGCATAATTCTTCTGTCCGAGCAGGACAGAAAGCATTGTTGCCGCGCCGGCTCCCACAAGGGTTCCGAATGCCGTTGACAGATTCATGAGAGGGAAGGTGACGGCAAGTCCTGATATGGCAAGCGGTCCCACGCCCTGGCCGATGAAGATGCTGTCAACCATATTATAAAGCGAAGCCGCTATCTGGGCAATGATCGCCGGAAGGGCGTATTGCTTCAGCAGCCTGCTTATCTTCTGTTTGCCGAGTTCTAAAGGAACGGAATTGCCTTGAGCCATCTGCTAATCCTCCGGTTTGGCTACAAGTTCGATCTCGAATACGAGAGGAGCATAACCCGGAATGGCCGATCCGTTTCCGTTAGTGCCGTATCCGAGCTGTGACCAGAATACTCCTATGCCCTTTTCATTGTCTCCCATCTGCTTGACAGTCAGGGCGAATCCGTCGATTATCTCGTTGCCGCTGAGTCTGATTTCGTCATACTTCGCCGCCATCTTGACAGGCACCGGAGCATAGCTTCTCGAGGCGGAATAAAGTCCGTTGTCCTTGGCTACCTTCTCAATGGTGGTATCGAACACGAGGCCGTTGAGCAGTTTGCCTGTATAGTTTATATAAACGGTGGTGTCGTTCTTCAGCGAATCAAGGACGGTAGGCGGAACAAGTTCCTTATAGTAGAAGCCGCGTTTAAGAGAATCCTTTACGGTCATGCCTTTGAAGATGTTACGGTTGGCTTCGAGATACTTGCCTATCTGGTCGAGCTCCCAGTTATAGATGCTGTCCGTGAAGTCCTCCACTGTTATTTCATAGATCGCAGCTGAGCCGTCGGTGCTGTTGTCCATATACTCGTCCGCAGTTTCATAGACCTTGTAGCTCATCAGCCAGCTTGGTATGATGAATTTCTTGCTTCCTCCCACCTTCATGCCGATGAGGGCGTCACGGATTCCGGCCTGAAGCACGCTTGTGGATCCCACTGCTGTGGTGAACCATTTTGCCGGGCCATAGAAGGTGGTGGTGTCATAGGTTCCCATCTGCTTTGCGGTCTCCTTGCCTGAATAGGATGTGATGTTTCCTTCGAGGTCCGTCACGACATAATCGACGAATGCGCATCCGCTGTCGCTGACCACGGCTCCGTCTCCTTCATTCTCTTCGATGACGTATATGCCTAATCCGGAAGGCTGTAAGTCCGGATGGTTCACATGAAGCCATGCGTCGAAATATCTTCTGTTTGCGTCATTTGCTCCTGTATTCTGGACTTTTGCACAGCCGGATATGCATAATGCCGCTGCTATCGATAATGCTATTGAAAGTGTAGTCTTCATTAGTCTCTTGTAAATTTGAACTGGCAAAGATAATAAAAATAGTGATTGCCTCTAATCATTTGTAACGCTTACCACCCATATCTTGTAGAGCAGCGCAGATTTAGCAGGAATCATGCCAAAACTCTTGTTGCCGAAGCCGTATTTGCCGCTGAAGATTATCTCGCATTCCTCTCCGGCACGCACTCCTGTCAGTCCTTTCCTCAATCCTTCTATGAGTTCGGTCCGGGTTATGTTGATCTCCATCAGCGCATAGTCTGCATCCGTGAGGTTCCATCCCGCCTGTTCGGCGGTAGCCTGATGGTTTGTCACGAACATTCCGGACGTGCTGACGCTGCCGTTGAATGTGTAGCCGGCATAATAGAATCCTACATGTCCGTCGGCCTTGAGCTCTTCGCCGGTGCCTTCCACAGTCACTAACCTGTTGGAACCGCCGTTGCGTATGACCCTCAGTGTATCTGTGATGCCTTCATCGTTGGTGACGATCATGTTCTTTGTTATGTATTTGTCTATCTGGTCCTCCTGCTTGTTGTAAGTTGTCTCAAGCTGTTCCTTGACGCAGGAAATCATTGAAAGACAGATCAGTATAAGGATGAATGACTTATTTTTCATTTTCTTGTTCCAGAAATATATGTGTGTGTTTCTCTATGTATGCGGGAGCTTCTCCGATGCTTTTGATGTCATCCGGTATGTAGAGCCTGCCTCCGGCTGCATTTTCATGTCCTCCTCCGTTGAAGTACAGCCCGGCGCATCGGTTGGCGGATGTGCCTTTTTTCGATCTGATGGACACCCTGACCTTGCCTTTTTCCTCTTTGAGCAGGAGACTCATCCTTACTGAAGCTATCGAGAGCGGCATATTCACGAATCCTTCGGTCTCTCCTTCCTCGATGGCGTAGCTCTTCAACGTTTCCGCATCAAGCACGATGTATGCCACTCCGTCATCGGTTATCTTCATGAGGTCTTTCATGGCAAGACCCATGAGCCTCAGTCTTTCCTCCCTGTGTTGATTGTAAAGTGAGGAGATGATGCGGTCTCTGTCAACGCCTGCCGAGAGAAGGTTTCCAGCCATCGCAAGGGTTGACGGATATGTCGAATTTGCAAAATTGTTTGTGTCTGTGGTCATTCCGGTCATCAGAGCGGTCGCGCATTCCGCAGGCAGTTTCCTTACATCGTCTGCAATGGCCTGTGTCTTGAGCAGAATACTGTAGAGCAGTTCCGAGGCTGACGAGATTTCGGTCTCGGAAAATATGATGTCAAAGCTTTTTCTGTCGGGATTCAGGTGATGGTCGATCAGAATCTTTGCGGCTTTTGATTCAGACAGGGCTTTCTCGAGCTTGTCGGTCCTGTGGAACGCATTGAAGTCGAGACAGATGATCAGGCTGCTTTCCGCCATGATGCTTTCGGCCTTGTCCGGTTCATTGGAGTGGAGCGTGACATTTCCGGCGGCCTGTTCGTCCATGATGAAATCCAGATGACCGGGCCATGGGTCGGAATATACTATGCTGGCCTTGCAGGACGGATTCACCATCTTCAGGAAATGGAACATCGCTACCGTACTGCCTACGGCGTCTCCATCTGGCTTCATGTGGGTCACGATGGCTGCATTTCCCGCATTTCTAAGAACAGACTCAAATCTTTGAATCTCAGGTATGTCAAGTTCTGCCATTTGTCGCATGCTTTTTTGATGGTGCAAAATTACAAATTATATTGCATTTCATAAATCAATTCGCTAACTTTGTCCGGAATTTGGAGAAAAATATAAATAATACCATAATGAATTCAATTGTAAGAAAGGTTTTCACCTACCTCCTTCTCCCAGCGGCAATCGTGGGATTGACCTATGCTCTTGTAACGAGCGTCATGGAACCAGTAGAGTTCAACAAGCACAAGGCGTACCGTCAGGATATTGCAGTCCAGAGACTTAAGGACATCCGTGACCTTCAGGTCGCTTTCAAGAATGTCAATGGTCATTACACTGCAGACATCGACAGCCTCAAGGCTTTCTACAACGAAGGCAAGATGAAGGTCGTTATGCAGATCGGTTCAAAGGATGACTCCCTTGCAATGGCCAACACTCAGGCTCTCAAGAGAAGAAACCCTCGTATCAAGCCTGAGCAGATGCTCAAACTTTATCAGGAAGGCCAGTCTCTCGTGTTCCAGATCGAGAATGAAATCGCTGTCAAGGATACTCTCTTCAACGAGCGTGATAACTTCCGTATTGACTCACTCGCTTTCATCCCGTTCTGCGGAGATTCGATCATCATGGAGTCAACTGTAAAGAAGGTGTCAGGTGTCAATGTTCCTCTTTTCGAGGCTAAGATGCCGTGGAAAAAGCTCCTCAAGGGTCTCAACAACCAGCTCCGTATCAACCTCGACGCACAGCTTGATGACCAGGGCAAGTACAAGGGTCTTATGGTCGGCAGCATCGATGCACCTAACAATAATGCAGGTAACTGGGAGTAATCTCTCATGAATCAGAATATTAAAGACAGAATATCCATTCAAGTCGGCTTGAATGGATATTCTTTTCGCTTAGAAAGCGACGGATGCATCCGGCATTCATCTGGTTGGATGGGTGCTGAGCGTTTCTTTACTGCCGCCGAATTCCAGAGACGGTATGATGCCGTTGACATTTCTGTCTTTACTCCTAAGACTGCATTGGTACCGGAACAGTTCTATTCCGATGAAGCAAGAAGAGCAGCGTTGGATGATGTGGTTGCACTGTCTGAGACTGATATCGTTGACTCGGTCGCGATTCCGGAGCTGGGTGCTGTCCTGATATATTCAAACTCTATCGGAGAAACTCTGACAAAGACGATGGCAGAGACTGTGCTGATGACCGACGGCTCCAAGGCTGTCCCTCTGCCTGAACATTATCATATGCTGAAGTCATTGAATGACATGACTGAGTACAACAAGATAATCGCGTCGTATTCAGACTGTTTCCTGTATCTTGTCGTGGCGCAGGGACGCAGCCTTCTGCTGTGCAACTCCTATCGTGCGGCCGATTTCACGACGGCGGAATATTTCATATTCCTTGCCTTGAAGAAGCTTCAGCTTAATCCGGAGGTTTCTACTATATGTTTCAGAACCCCTTTGGAGCCGGAGCAGGAAATGTCTCTCTATCGTTATTTCAGATCGGTGGATACTATATGATAAAGGTATCTGTCAAACAGTTTCTTAAGGATTGTATATGAGGATAATAGGAGGAAAATATAAAGGAAAGACAATCATTCCGCCGCAAGGCTACAAGGCAAGGCCAACTACTGATTTTGCCAAGGAGGGTCTCTTCAATATCCTTAACAACGAGTACGAGATGGAGGGGCTGCAGGTACTTGATCTCTTCGGTGGCACAGGTGCCATATCCTATGAATTCGCGTCACGTGGTGCATCAATGGTCTATTGTGTGGAAATGCTGCCGCTTCATGCCAATTTCATCAAGTCGCAGGCTGCGAAGTTCGGTATGAAGAACCTGACTGTGGTGCGTCATAATGTGTTCGAGTTTCTCGAGATATGTCATGAGAAATTCGACCTGGTTTTTGCCGATCCTCCATATGCGCTTGAGGATCTGGCCACAATACCGGACAAGGTATTCGCCAAGGATATTCTTCATCCCGGTGCCTACCTGATACTTGAACATCCGGAAGAACATAATTTTGAATCTCATCAGTATTTCGTGAAGGAAAGAAAATATGGCAATGTCCATTTCTCTTTTTTCGAAAAACCTATGTGATGCCATTCTGAACTAAAAGAAGGATTTTAACTGAAAGTAGTGTATTAAATTGATTACCATGAACTTTAATCTGAAAGAAGTATTCCAGCCCAAATTGTTCGGGCTGTTCAAGAAGGGACGCTATGACAAGCAGACCTTCATGTCTGATCTGATTGCCGGAATCATAGTCGGCATCATAGCTCTTCCGCTTGCGATCGCATTCGGTATCGCCAGTGGCGTGACTCCTCAGCAGGGACTTATAACCGCCATTGTTGCAGGTTTCCTTATCTCATTTTTCGGCGGTTCCAATTTCCTTATAGGAGGACCGACCGGAGCATTCATCGTGATAGTGGCCGGTATCGTCGGCCAGTATGGCATGCAGGGTCTGATCATAGCGACCATCATGGCGGGAGTATTTCTTGTCATAATGGGAGTCTGCAAGATGGGAGCAATCTTCAAGTTCATCCCGTATCCGATTGTGGTAGGATTCACCAGCGGTATCGCTCTGACCATCTTCTCGACACAGATGAAGGACTTTTTCGGACTTCCTCTCGATCTTGAAGTCCCTGCGGGATTCATTCCTCAGTGGATATGCTATTTCAAGAACATTGGATCGATCGACTGGGTCGAACTGGTGATGAGCATTGTCTGTCTTGTGATATGTTTCAGCTGGGGCAAAGTCACCAAGAAGATTCCGGGTTCCCTGATCGCATTGATCGTCGGAACAATAGCTTCCGTTCTTCTGAGCAGGTTTGCCGGAGTGGAACTCGCAACTATCGGTTCCAAATTCCCTGAACTCGCCGATGGTCTCCCTATGCCTAAGCCGGTCGCTCCGGAATTTGATTATGAAACAGTCAAAGGCCTGGTTTCTCCTGCCTTTACGATAGCTATCCTGTGTGCGATCGAATCTCTTCTCGCCGCTATGGTCGCAGATGGAGCGACAGGTAAGCGTCATCATGCCAACACAGAACTGATAGGTCAGGGTATTGCAAATATCGTGACTCCGCTCTTCGGCGGTATCCCTGCGACAGGTGCCCTTGCCCGTACCATGGCCAGCATCAACAATGGAGGAAAATCTCCTGTGACAGGTATCATCCATGCCGTTGTCCTTCTTCTGATATATCTTTTCCTCATGCCATACGCAGTGTATATCCCGCTTTCATGCCTTGCGGCTATTCTTGTGCAGGTGGCATACAATATGAGTGAGTGGAAAACTTTCAAATATCTTCTCAGAGGTGACAAGTCGGATGTTGCCGTTCTTCTGATCACTTTCTTCCTTACCGTGATAGTCGATCTTACTGTAGCCATCGAGGTGGGTGTCGTACTTGCCATCGTGCTTTTTGTGCGCCGTGTCATGCAGACATCTTCTATCCATGTGCTTGAAGATAACAGACTTGCGGCTACCGAGGATGATGAGATGGCATCTGTCGATGACACAGACCGTCTTGATATCCCGGCGGGAGTGGAGGTCTATGAGATCGACGGTCCATTCTTCTTCGGACTTGCAAGCCGTTTCGAGGAATTGGAAAAGATGAAGAAAGCTGGCACGAAGGTCCGTATCATCAGGATGAGAAAAGTCCCGTTCATCGATTCTACAGGAATCAACAACCTCCGCAACCTTTGCGAACGTACACGCAAGAGGGGAGTGACCGTGATCCTTTCCGGTGTCACAGAGAAGGTTCATACTTCGCTAGTGAAGTTCGGTGTCGATAAGGAGATAGGTGCGGAAAACATCTTCCCTCACATCGTTCCGGCACTTGCCAAGGCAACGGAACTTGTGAAAAAATAGCTTTACATCAGCAGGCTGGAAATATCTTCGTCACGGGACTTGGCTTCACGGATATATGTCGATGAGATGTCAACCCTCGGAGCATCCATGATGCTGATCTTATATGCAGGATCTTCTATGAGAAGGTCCTGCTTTATTTCCGTCAGGTCGAATCCTATGCGGGGATATACCGCTGTGCCGTATTCCTTCAGGATGCGGGGATAGTCGCGCCAGCGGCGGATGTCTGCAAGATTGTCTGCCCCCATTATCATGGTGAAGCGGTTTGATGGCTCCCTTTCGCGCAGTGCATCTAATGTACGGATGCTGTAATGCGGCTCAGGCATATTCATCTCAATGTCATCGACCTTGACTTTTCCGTATAGTTCGGGATGCCTGCGGACGGCCTCTATAGCTGCATGGTAGCGTTCCGGGCCCGATGCGCTGCTGATTCCGTCTTTCAGCGGGTTCTTCGGAGACACGATGAGATACACCATGTCGAAACCGGCCTCCTTGATCATATAACGGATGATTGCAAGGTGACCGATGTGCAGTGGATTGAATGATCCGCTATAGACTGCAACGTGTGGCGCGCAATTCATTGGCTATAAAGTTTTTAGCTTTTGTCCCTCCCGGCTTTTTGAGGGCCCCTTAAGTGGTCAATGTGTTGATTTTCAGCGTTTTGCTGGTTACGATAAAAAGTCGCTGACGATCTGTTCGGCTTCAGCCAATGCCGTGGCGAGGTCATCATTCACGAGTACATGGTCGAATTTCCCTGCGGCGAATTCCATTTCGGAAGCAGCCTTGGCGACACGTTTTTCTATAGCCTCGTCTGTGTCGGTGCCGCGACCTACCAGTCGTTCGCGAAGCACTTCCACCGAAGGTGCCTGAATGAATACCGAGAAAGCCTGATCTCCGAAAATCCTTTTGAGGTTGACTCCACCCTGCACGTCTATGTCAAATACGATTGCATGGCCCTTGGCCCAGATTCTCTCCACTTCTGACCTGAGAGTTCCGTAGAACGAACCGGGATAGACTTCCTCATGTTCGACGAACTTGTTCTCTGCAATCATCCGCCTGAATTCTTCCGCAGTGAAGAAATAGTATTCAACACCATGTTTCTCCTCACCTCGAGGGGCTCGTGAGGTTGCAGAAATAGAAAATTCGAGTTCAGGATGAAGTCCGAGGATATGATTCACGATTGTGCTTTTGCCTGCACCTGAGGGTGCTGAGAAGATGATTACCTTATTATTCATGATGTTTCGTTCTTTCCTGTTTTGCTTCAGCGACTTTGTCGATAGCTGAAAGATGTGAAGAATCTGTTATCTTATATTTCAAATTTCGGCAAAAATAATTAATTTTGCAGAGTTTTGCGAAAAGTAAACGATTTTTAAACAAATTATACGATTATGATTTCTTACAAGGAACTCGGCCTCGTGAACACCAAGGAAATGTTCGCTAAGGCTATCGACGGTGGCTATGCCATCCCAGCATTCAAC
>JAFUQW010000105.1 GCA_017472115.1 Bacteroidales bacterium
TACTCTCGATGCCCTGCCGGACACATTCGATCCCGAGACCATAAACATCGTCAACACATGGGCGGGTGGCAGCACGGCTTCAGCTCCGGGTCTCACCTCGGCGCTGACCCAGAACGGAAACGCGAAGGTCTATCCTCTTTCTAAAACTATGATATTCGGTATTGACTTGACATTCTAACAGTTTCTAAGAACATGAAGAAGTATATATGCATATTATCGACGGCGGCACTTGTTTTTGCAGGCTGCTCTGATTTCCTCGACAAAGGCCCTCTCACACGGCCTGTCAGCGAGACCTATCTCTCCTCCGAAAACCAGATGCGCAGTTATGTCAACGGACTCTATATCGCCCTGCCTGTACTGAAGCAATACGGAAGCGGCGTGCGTGCCCAGGAGAAGAACAGCGACAACATCCTTTCCGAGAAATACGATGCCCGCATAAACGGTGAATACAATGATTTCAGTGCTCAGCAGGACTGGTCTGAGTCATACCGGAATCTGCGCGATGTCAATTATTTCTTTGAATACGACATGGTTCAGGAGGAAAACGAGGCTGTGACTTCTCTTCGTGGTGAGGTGTATTTTCTCAGGGCATGGTGGCATTTCAATCTGCTTAAGAAATTCGGAAATGTGCCTGTAATGGACAGATTCATGGACTCTGTCGCCACAGTGGAAGGACTTCAGATTCCTGTGACTCCCCGTAAGGAAGTTGCCATGTTCATACTTTCTGACCTGGACAAGGCCATAGACATGCTTTCTGCGCGATCGGTGTGGTCGGGACTCCGCATCTGCCGTGAGGCAGCCCTTGTGCTCGCGATGAATGTCGCCCTTTATGAAGGCTCATGGGAGAAATACCATGCGGATGATGTGTTTGCAGCCGAGGATGCAGATCCTGACATGTTCTTTGCTGAAGTGATGGAATACGGGGACATGCTTTTCGAGGCGATGCCTGTGTCCGCAGGTCTCAATACGGTGAAGAACGATCCTTTCGGGGCAATCGACGGGGGAGATGCATTTGCCCATCTCTTCAATCAGAAAGACTATTCAGCAGTGCCTGAGGCTCTTTTCTGGAAGAAATATGATGTGTCTCAGGGTGTGCAGCACAGTCTTGTCACCCTTCTCGGTTCAGGCGTTGTCGATAACGAGGCCGCAGCAGGACTCAGCAAGTCTCTCGTTGACAATTATCTCAATGCCGACGGTTCTTTCATCGACCCTTCCAACCCTAAGTTCAAGGATTTCAACCTCACTTTCAAAGGACGTGACAGGCGTCTGACCGAAGTGGTGATGAGCAGCGGACACAAATTCCGCTCGGTTTCCATGACCCTCCCTATGAAAGTCGCGGAGTACATTCCTGACGATCCTTCCGATGAGGCGGCAGCCCATAACGCCACCATAAATCCTCCCCGTTTCAATGGTGACGGCAACAGCCGCAATCTCACCGGCTACCACACCGCCCTCGGAGTCGATACTACATACGTCAGTACGTCGTTCTGGGATACGGGACTCGTGCTCATACGTTATTCCGAAGCTCTTCTTGCATATGCCGAGGCGGCAGAAGAACTGGACGTCTGCACTGACGAAGTCCTTGAAATGACTCTGAAGCCTCTTCGTGAGAGGGCCGGAGTGGCATGGCGGACTCCTGTGACGGATCCTTCTTTCACGGACTACGGCTATCCTCTGACACCCAACATGCAGGAAATCCGCCGTGAACGCCGCTCGGAACTTGCCCTTCAGGGATTCCGTCTCGATGACATCCTTCGCTGGAGAGGGCATAAGGTGATAGCGGGCAAGCGTGGCCGCGGAGCATATTTCGGCCCGGATGGTGTGCTCTACAAGTCCTTCAATATCGCGGATCCGCTTGTGTATGAGGCTCTTTCGACAGTAGAGACAGATGAGGACGGCTGGACGGATCCTTTGCGGAAAAAACTCCCTGACGGCTACGGATTCAAGCCGGACAGAGACTATCTGCTGCCTATCCCTCCAGAGGATATCGCTCTCGATACGTTGCTCAAGCAGAATCCCGGCTGGTGATTACCGGAATAATTTCCAAAACGAACACAAAGATTATGAAGAAGATAACAATGATATTGATGACAGCGGCAATGCTGATCTCCTGCGGCAGAAATTTCGAATTCTCCCCATACACCGTGATTTCCGTCGAAAA
>JAFUQW010000106.1 GCA_017472115.1 Bacteroidales bacterium
AATGACCTGCAGACAGTTGCTGTCGTGCAGAATAGGGAGGAGGTGGCGACTGAGAAGACCGGTCGTACAGGCGGTCTTCCATATATTGGGAAAGGGGCATATCGCAGGAGCTTGGAAATTGCTCCGGGTAATCTGAACGGATGCAGGCATATACTGTTCTTTGACGGTGCCATGAGCGAAGCTCAGGTATTAATGAACGGAAAGAAAGTATGCTTCTGGCCTTATGGATATAATTCATTCTGGTGCGACGTTACTGATAGTATCAAGGAAGGAGTCAATGAACTCGCTGTGCTGTTGGAAAACAGGCCTCAGTCCTCTCGCTGGTATCCAGGTGCCGGATTATATCGTAAGGTCAGATATATTACACTTCCTGAAGTCCATATTCCCGTATGGGGTACATACATAACCACACCTTACATTTGCAGCGAATATGCTGTTGTAAGCGTACGCACAAAAGTGGAAGGCATCGGGAGTGATGATGCAGTCACCATCCGCACGAAGATCACTGATCCGCAAGGAAATGTAGTCGCTGTGCAGACAGACACAAGAAAGGTTCTTGCCGGAGAAATAGAGCAGATAATAACTGTGCCTTCACCTAAACTATGGTCTCCTGAATCCCCGCTTCTATATCATGCCGTGACAGAAATCTGTACCGGTGGTAGAATTTATACTGACTGGGGCACAGGTCATTACAAGAATTACAAGACAATCAGGGAAGACGGCAATATAGTTCAGGATGAGGTGAGTACCCGCTTTGGAATAAGAACGGTAGAAGTTCGCCCAGGCCAGGGCTTTTTCCTGAACGGTGAACTCAGGAAGTTCCGTGGAGTTTGTCTGCATCATGATCTTGGTCCGTTGGGCGCAGCCGTGAACAAGGCAGCGATCCGTCGCCAGCTCACGATATTGAAAGATATGGGATGTGATGCCATCAGGACATCGCACAATATGCCTGCAGAGGAACTTATTGAACTCTGTGACGAGATGGGTTTTATGGTCATGGCTGAAAATTTTGATGAATGGGATATTGCCAAATGTAAGAACGGATATCACAGATGGTTCAATATCGACAGTGGTGACGGGAGAATCTGGGCTGAAAGGGATATGATCAATTTGATACATCATTTCAGGAATAATCCCTCTATCGTGATGTGGAGCATCGGCAACGAGGTCCCTTCTCAGCATAGCCCCGATGGTATAAGAGTGGCCGGATGGCTCCAAGACCTATATCATGCAGAAGATCCGGGCAGGCCTGTCACATGCGGCATGGATCAGTTCGATTCTGTTGTCGGAAACGGCTTTGCGGCACAGTTGGATGTCGTTGGTTTCAACTATAAGGTCGGACGCTATCAGCAGGCATATGATGTGCTCCCACAGCGTCTGATACTTGGCAGCGAGACAGCTTCTACTGTCAGCTCACGAGGAGTTTATCATTTTCCGGTCGAGATCGGTCCGGACCAACTGAACATCGATCATCAGTCGTCATCATATGATACAGACCATTGCGACTGGTCCAATATCCCTGATGAAGACCTTGCTGCAGACATGGATTATGACTGGTGCATGGGACAGTTCGTATGGACAGGATTTGATTACCTTGGTGAACCATCTCCATATGATACCGATGCATGGCCAAACCATTCTTCAGTATTCGGCATCGTTGATCTGGCATACATTCCAAAGGATCGATATTATCTGTATCGCAGTCAGTGGAACAATATGGATGAAACGCTTCATGTTCTTCCACATTGGAACTGGGAAGGGCGTGAGGGGGAAATTACGCCTGTATTTGTATATACGTCCTATCCTTCCGCGGAACTGTTTGTCAACGGTGTTTCACATGGCATACAGACATTTGAAGAATCTGATGGAATTACTCCGTGTCTCGGGGAGAAAGCTATGAAGAGATTCCGTCTTATGTGGAATGATGTTGTATATCAACCGGGAGAACTGAAAGTCGTGGCATATGATGCAGAGGGGAGAGCGGCGCAAGAAAAAATTATAAGGACTGCCGGTAAGGCGGCAGCGCTGAAGCTGACTCCTGACCGCACCGAGCTTAAGGCAGATGGAGAGGATCTTTGTTTTGTGAATGTGAGTATAATGGATAAGAATGGAAATCCGGTACCGATAGACACCAGATCAGTCAAAGTCAAAGTATCGGGGGCCGGAACTTTCCGTGCCATCGGCAATGGTGACCCGACATGCCTTGAACCATTCCATTTGCCTCAGATGCATCTGTTCAGCGGACAGTTGACAGTAATTGTCCAGAGTTCAGTAGAACCCGGTAACATACACGTTGAAGTTACCGGACAAGGTGTGAAAAAAGCAACAGCATGTATTGAAGTCAAGTAATCAAATCAGATATATTGAGGGATGTATCGTCGGCGCCCCTCAAGAGCACATTTGCATTCGCTCTCAACGAGATCTTCAACCTCGGCACCGTCTCCCTTTTGAGATATCGAGTGCAAAAACATAGCGAAAGTGCACTTGCTCGCCTGTACGAATTCGGATTCTTGTGGCGACGGTATCTGTCAATCATACATGTTCCTCGCGGACAAAATCAATTGCCCTGTTGATATAGTCCAGGAAAGGTTTGCAGCTCCTGAAAACTTCGCATATCTGCTCAATGTCAAGATTGCAGTCATCAAAGTCCGCATTCAGACAGAAGTTCTTGAGCTTGATATAGTCTATGTACGGGCCTGCCGGATCGAATCCCGACGGAACTCTCTTGAGTTTCTGACTCTGGTCAAGGGATAGGGAAGGGTGAAGGTTTCTGATGATTCTGTCAAAATCTCCGCCTCCAAGCTCGATGTCTTCACGAAGAACCTTCAGTACCTTCGGCTCTGTGTAATAATTACCTGCTGCAAGAAAACTCCGGAATGGATATTCCTCTGCGGAACCGGTACCTATATGAAAATAATAACCGCTGTAACCCGATTTCCTTCCACCTCTCGCCAGGAATGCGCCGAAATGCGTCTTGTATGGCATTCCGTCCTTTGAGAAACGCATATCCTTATATATCCTGTAGGTGCAGTCATTCACACCGATTCCCTTTATAGTCGGATCAAACGAGGATATTCCCTGCAGGAGATTCTCGACAATGGCATAAAAGTGAGAACGTGCTTCAAGATAATCGTTCTTATGGGCATCAAACCAGGCTTTGTTGTTATTGACCTCCAGCCGTCGGAGAAAGTTCAGAATCGTTTTCATGGAATTTTATTCTACTGCGAGATATTCCTCCACAAAGTCGATAAGACTCTGTAGCTCTTCATTGCTGACTGCACTGACGAGAACTGTGAGGAGCTGGTTCCTTCCTTTTTGCGGAAGCCCCATGCAGAAGAAGAAACATGGCAGACCGTCATCTGTCCACACATTGAAGCCATAGGCTTCATTCTTCTGGAATTCGAAACAGATGATAGGTTCGTCATCTGAGGAAAGATCGTCTTCAATGACCACCTCCTCATATGTTCTGCAGGCTTCAAGATAGGCATCCGAACCTTCCGGTATAGTACCGCAGCTTATATCTATACTTCTGATGTCACGTCCTTTGGCATTGATGCTCAAGCTATAAGACTTGGTTCCGTCCTCTTCGTTGAATTCCTCGGTTTCTACATCCCATATTTCAGGCACCTGCATTGTGATGCCTGCGTAATGTATCTGCTTTAATGCTATATTCTTCATATCGGTACTTTATCTATATATGACAAAGATACTCGTATTATGAATCATTTGCAATACCCGGGAAACTTTCATCAGATAAGTAAAATCATATTTCAGATTTTGAATTACGGAATTTTAAACTTAGTTTTGTCATATAACTGAAACAAAACACTACAGAAATGAGACAGATCGCGAAGATTTTCACTGCTATGATCATCCTTTTCAACAGCATCTCCGCATATGCGTGGGGACCTAAAGGACACGACGTCATAGCTTCCATTGCAGAGCAGAATCTGACAAAGAAGGCAGCCAAGGCCATAAATGAGATTCTGGACGGACGTTCAATAGTATTCTATTCATCATGGATGGACAACATACAGAACTCACCATACTGGGAATATGGCTACAACAAGACCAAGACATGGCACTACGCCAATGTTGACAAAGGCCAGACTTACCAGACCATGCAGAAGAATGAGAACGGCGACGTAATCACTGCTCTCAACTTCCTGACCAAGGAACTTACGGAGAATGAAGCCAATCTTACCGACAGCATGAGGGTCGATTACCTGAAGATGATTGTTCATCTTGTCGGTGACCTTCATTGTCCTATGCATGCAGGACGTCTTTCGGACACAGGAGGCAACAAAGTAAGGGTGAAATGGTTCGGCCAGAACACAAATCTTCATTCCGTATGGGACAGCAAGATGATCGATTCCGCAAGGAAGTGGGGCTATCAGGAATGGACTGAACAGCTCGACCGTACAGACAAAAAATACAAGAAGTCTGTAATGCAAGGAACTTATGAAGACTGGTTTGCCGAAACAGTCAAGGCTGCTGCAGAGATATATGATTACGTGGAAAGACTCGATCAGAAAGAACCGAATCTATCATATCAGTTCGTATATGATTTCTCACCTATGCTTGAGGAACAGCTTCTTATCGGCGGCTATCGCCTGGCATATGTGCTTAACACGATATTCGGGTAGGGGACTGAGATGACATAAAAGATAACGGGCGGCTGAATCATGAACTCAGCCGCCCGTTCTGTCATGTAGCACGATTTACTTCTTTACGATGATATATGTGGTCTCAGGCTTAAGAGTTCCCTTGAGGACTCCGTTCTCAACCGTGAATGACTGTCCATATACAGTATCAGTATATTCGCCCTCCGGAAGCTTGGTCGCAAGATCGACAGGATTCTCCTCGAGTGCGAGGTTGATCACAGCAGCACCCTTGTCGCCACGGTTAACTACGATAACCTCACCGTCCTCTGCGAACTGAAGGTCTTCAACCTGGCCCTTCATCTGCTGACGGAACTTGTTCACAGCGACAACTTCAGGGTGGAAGAATTCATCGTTTCCACGTGCTCCGAGAAGATTGTCACCCCAATAGTTCTCACGAGTAGAATTCATAGGACGGCTGTAGAAGAGAGGAGTACCGTTCTGACGGGCCGTGATGAGAACCCAACCCATACGGATCTGAGTGTCGGTAAGTCCTGCGCTTTCATGTGCGTTGCAATATGTGTCATGGCTCTCGACCCATGTCGTAAGATATTCAGGAGCAGCTCTGTGGTGCCATGAAACAAGGTCGAGATCCTTTGCTGTGTGATGCTCGAGGGCCCTGCAGAGGACATGACCATAGCTTGAAGCAGTCTGTCCGAAATAGCCTGCATACTCTTCCTCAGGAACATTTCTTCCCTGAAGGACCTCTCCATAGACGAAAAGGCTGTCGTAAGGAATCTCCAGTGAAATTCCGAGAACCTCCTTGCGTCCGGTAGCTACATCCCAGAAGTCGTTTACAGTGACTCCGGCAAGTGTGTCGAGAGGATCGGAATGAACACCGATATGCTTGGCTGTATCATAACGGAAGCCGCGTACACCCATCTTGATAAGCTTGTTCACGAACTTCATGTAATACTTCTGGAAAAGAGGGTTCTCTGTATTTACGTCCGGAAGACCGCCTACACCCTGAAGAGTACACTGAGCACGGTCGCTATAATTCCTGATGCCCTGGAGTCCTGTTGTGTGGAACATCTTGTCTCTTCCGCCGACAGCCTCATAGAACTCTTCTGCCACGAGATCAGTGTTGAAAGCTGTATGGTTGGGAAGAACATCTACGATCACTCTTATGTCATACTTCTTTGCAGAATCAAGCATAGCCTGCATTTCTGCCTCTGTACCGAGAATGTTGTTTCCAACAGTCCAGTCTGTAGGCTGATAATAGTGATACCAGTTTCCATCCTTGCCGAAAAGCGAAACATTTCCGCCTTCAGGGCTGAAGCAAGCGTTCACGGGTGATGTCTGAAGCATGGTATAGCCGGCATCAGAAATCAGCTTCATGTTCTCTGCAATGGTATTGAAGTCCCAGCTCCATACATGAAGGATAGACTCTGTGTTGGTGAATTCAGGGTCATGAGTCATTCGGTCAACAGGCTTGCTGACATTCTGTGATGCACATGCCATAAGGCAAAGACATGCAACGATAGTAAGAATTCTGTTCATTTTAATGTATTTAGATGTTATAGTTGAATATTGATCAAAACCTCGTAAATATAAATATAATCTCTTAAACAAGCACTTTCATTTACAAAAATAATGATTCTGCGGCTGATATCATGAGGTGAAAAGATAATAATCGAAGAATCTTCAAAAAACATTTTGAGATTACAACAAAACAAACGAAATTTGCTTTGATTAAGCAACAACAAACAACAATTATAAATCATGACACTTATCGAAAGCATAATCGCACGCGCAAAGTCAAACAAGCAGCGCATCGTGCTTCCCGAATCACTCGAGGAGCGTACACTCACAGCAGCCGATATGGCTCTTGCTGACGAGATTGCAGAAATCGTCCTTATCGGCAATCCTGATGAGATCTTTGCTCTTGCAGACAAGCTCGGTCTCAAGAACATCGGCAAAGCCACAATCATCGACCCGGCAACAAGCGAAAAGACTGCTGAGTACGCAGATCTTCTCTATGAACTCCGCAAGAACAAGGGCATGACTCCTGAAAAGGCTGCGCAGCTCGTACTCGACCCGCTTTACTTCGGATGCCTCATCATCAAGAGCGGCGATGCTGACGGACAGATCAGCGGTGCTCTTTCTACTACCGGAGAGACTCTCAGGCCTGCACTTCAGATCATCAAGTGCTCGCCGGGAATCACATGTGTCAGCGGAGCAATGCTCATGATCACCCAGACTCCAGAATATGGCGAAAACGGAGTGCTCGTAGTCGGAGACGTTGCAGTGACCCCTATGCCGGATGCGTCACAGCTTGCTCAGATAGCTGTCTGCACGGCACAGACTGCAAAGAGCGTTGCCGGATTTGCCGACCCTAAGGTTGCCATGCTCTCATTCTCTACAAAGGGATCGGCAAAGCATGAAGTAGTTGACAAGGTCGTGGAAGCTACAAGACTTGCAAAGGAACTTGATCCTGCGATAAAGATAGAAGGCGAACTCCAGGCAGATGCTGCCCTCGTGCCGTCTGTAGGCCAGAAGAAGGCTCCCGGTTCCGAGATCGCAGGACATGCAAACGTTCTCGTATTCCCGTGCCTCGAAGTCGGGAACATCGCCTACAAGCTTGTTCAGCGCCTTGGAAACGCAGATGCCATCGGACCTATCCTTCAGGGTATCGCACGTCCGGTAAACGACCTCAGCCGCGGCTGCTCAGTTGATGACATCTATAAGATGGTGGCAATCACCGCATGCCAGGCAATGGACGCGAAATAAGTAATTGTAAAATAACAGAAAAGGCCTTGGGAATCACTTCTCAAGGCCTTTTCTTAATTAAAGGTCGGTTTTCCAAAGACCGTGAAGGTTGCAGTACTCATAGACAGCAACAGGCTTTACGTTGCATGTACATATGAATGTCTCCGGTTTGTCTTTCAAGTCGATCCGGATACCTCCGTTCTCCGTTTCAAGATAGATGAATGAGATATGATGCTCAGTTGTCATCGGATGCGCTACGCTTCCGACCTGTACCTTGATCTTGCAGTCATCGACCCTCGTGACCACGGGTACGTGTTTCTCAAGACTTGCATCGACAGTTCCGGGAACAAGTTCCTGCATCGGTTCCCCGCAGCATACGACAGGTACTTTGGAATCGACGAATTTCTGGATGACATTGCCGCAATGGCGGCAGCGATAGAATTTAACAGCCATGATATTATAGATTTAAATACGGCTGCAGGCTTATCAAATACCATACCTCGGCATATGTTAAAAAGTGTGTTGATAACTATTGCCTTCATCAGTCCTTCAATATATATTTAATGGATAAATTCGCGCTCTAATACCGGATAATCAAACGTAACACATAACTATGAGCAGCGCAGAAATAACCATCATCAAAAGAGACGGAAAACGTAAGGCTTTTTCAGTCGAGAAGATCAAGAACGCCATCAGGAAGGCTTTCCTTTCGGTAGGAGCATTTGCAACCGAAGAAGATCTGGTCAACATTCTTTCACATGTCAGGATTACAGAAGGAATGCATGTGGAAGATATTCAGAACCAGGTGGAAATCGCATTGATGGCAGAGCAGTATTTTGCAGTAGCCAAGGCTTATATGCTTTACCGTCAGAGACATAGCGAAGATCGTGAAGTCCGTGACCATCTTGACTTCCTTATCCAGTACTGCCAGGCTGAGAACGCAGCTACCGGAAGCAAGTATGATGCAAACGCCAACATAGAGAAGAAGAATCTCGCGACCCTTATCGGTGAGCTCCCTAAAAAGAACTTCATCCGTCTCAACAGACGCATCCTTACGGACAGGATGAAGAAGATGTATGGCAAAGAACTATCCGACAAATATATCCGCCTGCTCAAGAATCACCACATATATAAGAATGACGAGACATCGCTTGCGAACTACTGCGCCAGCATCACCATGTATCCTTGGCTTCTCGAAGGTACGAAGCCGATCGGCGGCAACTCGATAGGGCCGACGAACCTGAAGTCATTCTGCGGTGGTTTCATCAACCTCGTGTTCATGGTGTCAAGCATGCTCAGCGGTGCCTGCGCGACTCCAGAGTTCCTGATGTACATGAACTATTTCATCGGTAAGGAATACGGCCTTGACTATTGGCAGAACCCGGACAGACAGGTTGACATGTCTGCAAAGAAACGCACGATGGACAAAGTCATAACTGATTGTTTCGAGCAGATCGTTTACTCAATCAACCAGCCTACAGGTGCCCGTAACTTCCAGGCTGTGTTCTGGAACATATCATACTATGACCGATTCTATTTCGAAAGCATTTTCGGCGAATTCCGTTTCCCTGACGGCAGTAAGCCTGACTGGGACGGCCTTTCATGGCTCCAGAAGAGATTCATGAAGTGGTTCAATGCAGAGCGTCTCAAGACTCCTCTCACATTCCCTGTAGAGACAATGGCACTCCTTACAGAAGGAAACGAAGTCAGGGACAAGGAGTGGGGAGATTTCACTGCAGAGATGTATTCTGAAGGCCACTCTTTCTTCACCTACATGAGCGACAATGCAGACTCGCTTGCTTCATGCTGCCGTCTGCGTAACGAGATCCAGGACAACGGATTCAGCTACACCCTCGGAGCCGGCGGAGTATCGACAGGATCGAAGAGTGTGCTTACCATCAACCTTAACCGATGCATCCAGTATGCCGTCAAGAACGGCCAGGATTATATGACATATCTCGCAGAGGTTGTCGATCTTGTGCATAAGGTCCAGCTCGCATACGACGAGAATCTCAAGTCACTCCAGGCTCAGGGCATGCTGCCTCTCTTTGATGCCGGATTCATCAACATAGGCCGCCAGTACCTTACAGTCGGCATCAACGGCCTTGTGGAGGCTGCTGAATTCCTTGGCCTGCAGATCAACGACAACCCTGACTACACGAAATTCGTTCAGGAGACACTCGGACTCATCGAAGAATACAACAAGAAATACCGCACCAAGACGACCCTCTTCAACTGCGAGATGATTCCTGCTGAAAATGTGGGTGTAAAGCACGCGAAATGGGATAGGGAGGACGGATATGCAGTGCCTCGTGACTGCTATAACAGCTATTTCTACATCGTGGAGGACCAGTCTCTCAACATCATCGACAAGATGCGTCTGCACGGACGCAAATACATCGAGCATCTCACCGGAGGATCTGCACTTCACCTCAATCTCGAAGAGCATCTTTCAAAGGCACAGTATGCCCAGCTCCTCAGGGTGGCGGCTCAGGAAGGCTGCAACTATTTCACCTTCAACATTCCTAACACCATCTGCAACAGCTGTGGACACATCAGCAAGCACTACCTTAAGCAGTGTCCTCACTGTCAGAGCGAAGATATTGACTATCTGACCCGTATCATCGGTTACATGAAGCGTGTCAGCAACTTCTCGATGGCTCGTCAGGAAGAGGCCGCCAGACGTTACTACCATCACAACGACGCCAAGCAGCCTGTATGCTAAGATGCTACAGTTACGATATTGTCTGCCAGGAGATCCCCGACGAGATCAGCCTGGCAGTCAATATATCCGGATGTCCCAACAGATGTCCGGGATGCCATAGTCCCTGGCTATGGTCAGATGAAGGGGAACCGATGACAGATGAATTCATAGAATGCCTTATAGGGAAGTATTCCGCTGCCATCACATGCTTCTGCTTCATGGGAGGAGATGCCGAACCTGCCGAAATCGAGCGTTTCTGCCGTCTTGTCAAGGCGAAGTACCCGGGAATGAAGACCGCATGGTATTCGGGGCGGGAATGTCTATCTGAAGGATTTGATGCTGTAGTGCTGGACTATCTGAAACTCGGCCCTTACATAGAAGCCCTCGGAGGCCTCAAGTCACCGACAACAAATCAGAAACTCTACAGGATCCTCCCTGACGGAGAATATCAGGACATACGCTCAATGCTTTAGTTGACCTTAGTACTCCAAATTTGTCCATACCGCACCATTAATATTTGGGGCGGCATTTTATTTGTCGTATATTCGCGCCGGATTTCTTGCGGCTTGATCATTACGCCTGAATCCGTCATACAACTATAACTACGCGATATAATGAATTCAAAACCAATAATCTATCAGATTCTTCCACGTCTGTGGGGCAATGACAGACAGCAGCTTGTTCAGAATGGAACTCTTTCGGAAAACGGTACCGGACGATTCTCCGACATAGACACTGACACACTTGATTATCTAAAGTGGTTAGGATGCAGCCATGTCTGGTTTACAGGAGTGCTCAGACATTCCACACAGGAATCAGAACAGGGATGCATGCCCTCTCATCCTCAGTTTGTCAAAGGAAAAGCAGGCTCACCTTACGCCATATGCGACTATTATGATGTAAATCCTTATCTCGCAGACAATCCGTCACTGAGAATCGAGGAATTTGAAGCACTTTTAGGCAGGACTCATTCAGCCGGACTTAAGGCGATCATCGACTTTGTACCGAATCACGTTTCAAGGGATTATGGAAAGGTCAGTCCGAGACCGGGACATCCGGTACTCGGTGCCGATGATGACAAGTCCGTCCATTGGAAATCCGAAAACGACTTCTATTATTATCCCGGACAATGCCTGACCCTTCCGAATGAAGCACCGGAAGGCATGGATGCTTACCATGAGTGCCCGGCCATGGCCACAGGAAACAACTGCTACAATCCAAATCCGGGCGTAAACGACTGGTATGAAACTGTAAAGATCAATTACGGAGACTCTCATACCTCTACCTGGGACAAGATGCTGGACATCCTTCTGTATTGGGCCGGGAAGGGAGTTGACGGCTTCAGATGCGATATGGTGGAGCTTGTACCACCGGAATTCATGAAATGGGTCATAGCAGAAGTCAAGAAGCAGTATCCTTCCGTGATTTTCATTGCTGAAGTATATAAGAAAGATCTCTACAGAGAATATGTACGCAATGTAGGATTCGACTACCTATATGACAAGTCGGGACTTTACGACACGATGAGGACCGTCATCGAGAAGAACGTCAACGATAACGGAATGCCTGTAGAACTATGGCAGTCTGCCACAGGCATAACACGAAACTGGCAGTTCCTCAGCGATCTTCAGCCATACATGTTGAATTTCCTTGAGAATCATGACGAGCACAGATTCGCCTCAGACTTCTTCGGAAAGGATGCTCGGAACACCTTTGCTCCACTCCATGTGTCATTACTGCTCAATACGGCTCCTTTCATGATTTATTTCGGTGAAGAGATAGGGGAGAAAGGAATGGATGCGGAAGGATTCAGCGGCCTGAACGGACGCACTACGATATTTGACTGGTGGAGTGTTGAATCCTTGACGAGACTCAGGAAAATGATTTCTTCCGGATCCTACAGGACAATGGATATACAAAAGATCACCGATGCAGGATTGAATGAAGATGAAGCAGAAATCTTCTGCCGTTTCGCTGAGCTGATCCGCCTGGCCTCTGCTGATGTTGCAATAGGTAAAGGCACTACTTATGACTTATGCTATTGCAATTATTCATCAGACGGCTTCGACAAGAACAGGCATTTCGCTTTTCTAAGAGACTATGAAGAGCATACTCTGCTTATCGTTGCGAATTTCTCGCAGATTGAAGCAAATATGAAGATAATGATTCCGGAACACGCCTTTGAATGGATGGGCATTCCGGTTTCACCCGATCTTTATCCGGGTAAGACTTTCGAGATCACCATTCCACCAATGGATGGAAGAGTCATTTCGCTGTTTTAGAGACCAAAAACCCGTCTAACAAAAATGTTATACCGTTTAACATTTTTGTTAGACGAGTTGATTTATAACGAATTATCAAAATCCGACAATCGCTTTATTCGATGAACGGTCAATAAAACCTGCCAAGCCTGACGGAGCCTTGTAAAGCTTGACGAAAGCCCCGTCCGAAACGCATTCCATGGCAGAAATGACCGTTTCGTCAATAAATCCGTCACGGTTCACGGTATCTATGGTCAGATAACCGACCCCGAGCGATGTAATGTTCTGGAAGAAATGAGTTCCCTGACTCGGTTCGATCTGAAATCCGGGTATTGCTGTCTCGACGATCATTTTCGCTTCAGAGATGTCACTCCACAAGACTGGTATTCCAAGCCAAGGATCGGATGAACCCCAGCGTCCGGGACCTATCAGAAGATATGAGGCTCCTTCACGTTTCAGTTTCGCATTCAGTTCTGAAATTTCTGAAGCCATTTCCCTGGTTCTCGAACTGTCGAATGACAGTGACGGTACATGAATGATATAGTCGATGCCTTCTATGAATCCAGAGCCAAGTGCCTTTCCGGATTTCAGCACTACAGTAGAAAGATCTTCCGCCACTTTTTCGTAGGATGTGGTGCTGTCCTCGGAAAATTCTCCGACAGGGCGTACCTGCAGAAGTTTGAGATCGAGTCCCTTACAATTGTTGTCTGAGAATACATCAGCTGCAAACTCCATTTCTATATCGCACATCAGCTCTTTCCTGCAGATTTCCATCAGTTCTTTCAATATCTGGGCGAGAGGATAGCGTCCGTACTTCAGGATAGCATCAAATGAAACGACACGAGGTCCCTTGACTGTGATTCCGGGAACCATCCTGTTGTTTTCAATACTGAATGTAGAAGCGACAAGTTCCGGATAAGGGAAATGCTCAAGAACTTCAGTGACCTGAGGATTAGCCAGATTGATACCTTCATTTCTTGAAATCTTGAAAGCACCGGGTCGCAGGTCAAGGGCAAACATCTGCTTCTGTGTGTCGCGCAAGGCGAGTTTAGGATCTGACAGCTGGAGAATCTTTTTAGGATACTTGGGACTGAATCTGAGTGATTTGCCACCGTCAACAACTGTCTTGCCCAAACCGAAGGCCATATCGACAACTCCATCTTCAGGTTTCTCACTGCCGATAGGATAGAAATTGACCGAACGGGCAACACCGGAAAGCATTGGATAATAGAGACCGTCATGTTCCGAACCGCAGATGCTCTGCACGACTACGGCCATTTTTTCCTCGCTCAGAAGATTTGCTGTTGTCTGGATATAAGTCCTGCTGCCGTTGTAGAACACCGATGCATAGACACTCTTTATCGCCTTTCCCAACATTCGAAGCATCTGATCCCTGTTTTCCACAAACGGAATCATATAGGTCGAATATACGCCGGCAAACGGCTGATAGCTGCTGTCCTCAAGTTTTGAACTTGAACGCACGGCAAGAGGGGAACGTGTTGACTCAACAAAAGCTCTGAGCTGCTCGACCAGGC
This sequence comes from Bacteroidales bacterium, assembly GCA_017472115.1. Next base: position 13,871 of record JAFUQW010000106.1, read on the forward strand.
CCTCAGGAAGTCGCGAGGACACAAATTCCGAAAGCACCTCTTCATCTGAGATTTCCGAATCAATTACATATTGAAGGTCATTTTCTAATATGAACTGATCGAAATAATCAGTTCCGATGACGACTGTACGCGGTATGGAGATTCTGACACCCGGATATCTGTTGGAAAGGTCGTATTTATATATCAAGTTGTTAAGGAACGCGAGTCCTCGAGCCTTTCCGCCAAGAGAGCCTTCACCCATTCGTGAAAACCAGATATGTCTGCCATAGGAATCGGCATTGAAATGTGCGATCACTCCGCGTCCTGTGAGGGCATGAAAATCATGGATCTGCTGTGACACATAGGATCTCAGTTCCTCCGTATTGGCGAAGTGGCTTTCAAGGACAGTCTTGAAAGTGGAACCTAATGAGAATAGTCCTCTGGCCATGAACCACTTGGAAAGCATATTCTTGGAAGTCGCACCCAAAAGCACTTCATCGGGCACAGCCCTCATAAGGTTCTCCAGTTCCTTGAGATTCGCTGCGCGGCCATATTCCGTCTTGTCAGGATTCCTGAAAATAAAGTCACCGAACGCAAATTCCTCTTTAATGAAATCGGACAGCTGAAGCATCAACGTCTTAGAGTATTTCCTTAAGAAACCCACCTTAAGTTCTTCAGCCACAGCTGCGATGCTTTCCTGGGACGATTGCAGGAGAATAGGCATCATCGGATCATCTTTCCTGATGTGCTTAACCAGTTCAATTCCTGCATCCAGCTTTTCCTTGTCCGCGCCATCGTCTTTATGTACAGCAAATCCGACATCGGAAATGACCCCCAACAGATTGGTTTTATATTTTTCATACATCTGCATGGCATCCTCAAGATTTGTTGCAAGAAGAATCTTGGGACGGGATCGTTTCATGAATTTACGTTGCTGCTCATTCAGGGTCTCCTTCAGGAATTCGGCACTTTGCTTAAGAATCATCTTATAAAGTTCCGGCAGATATGTGGAATAATATCTTACGTTATCTTCCACTAAAAGGATAGCCTGGACTCCTACATGGAGAATATCATGCTCCGAGTTCTTGAGATCCTCGAAAAGTTTGATGATTGCGACTATAAGGTCGGCATTTCCATGCCAGCTGAACATGTAATCAATGGCTGTCGTATCCTGGAGGGCAAGTCGTCTATATACCTCTTTCGAGAAGTGAGTCAGGAGCACGAATGGCAGTCCCGGACGCTCTCTCTTCATATCCGAAGCCAGTCTGAACGTATCTTTGTCACCTACATTATACATGCTGATGACCATATCTATACCTGCTACCGTATTGAATACTTCGCGTGCTTCAGCAGATGTCTGTACCCAAATGAATTTAGGAGGATTGCTCAGATTCAGATCGACATATTCTCTGTATATCTGATTCTCGATCTGTCCGTCTTCTTCAAGGATGAATGCGTCATAGTTGCTGCATATCATCAGAATCTTCCTGATTCTGAAATTAATGAGTGACTCATTCCCATTGTCACGATGGCTATTGAGAACAACAGGTTCTTTCATATTCATTTATTGGAAGTTAAATGGTTTCTTCTTCTGAATTCTGCCACAGTCACCGCTGTAGCTACCGCCGCATTCAGGGATTCCGATCCCTTTGAATCAGCAGGATATGGAGGTATGTACAATCTGTCGGTGACAGTCTTTTCCATAGCAGATGAAATGCCTTCCGATTCGTTGCCTATGACAATCATGACAGGGGAGTCGGATCCGGTCAGAAATTCTCTTTCATATATGTCGGATCCGTCAAGGAAGGTTCCATAGATCCTGCCTCCATTATTGACAAAGGCCTCAGAGAACAACGGCAGATCAACATAATGGATCTTTACACGGAATATTGCACCCATTGTGGCCTGGACGGTCTTGGGGTTGAATATATCGACGGTGTCCTTGGTCGCGAACACGGCATCGATACCGAACCAGTCCGCAATCCTGACTATTGTTCCGAGATTGCCGGGATCCCTTATGGAATCCAATGCGAGAAAGAGTCCTCTGCCGGAATACCTGTCAGCAAGATGAACGGCATCGTCTGCATAAATGTCAGATGGCTTGTGGATGACAGCCAATGCAGGAGAAGGTGAAGAAAGGGCAGAGATCCTCTTCATTGCTTCTTCACCGATGTCACTCCTCCTATATACCGATTCAATTCTGAATCCTGAAGTCTCTGCCTCTTCAACCATCTTTTCACCTTCGACGGTAAACAGACCGTATTCATCTCTGAACTTCTTCTGTTGCAGAGATTTGACGCGTTTTATTTCATTGTTTGATATAGATGCCATTTCTTTTTCGCTTGATTTCATGTCCCAAGTCATCTGCCACAGCAGAATCAAGTTGGCAAAGTTATCAATTTAAACAGTTTCTTAGAATTATTTTGGTCAAAATTTTGAGAAAAGAATAGATTAAGATAAATTTGCGTGTTTGAACGTAATGAAAAGGGCAAGACTCATATTTTTCCTGATTCCGGCGCTGTTGGCGGCCGTTTCCTGCAGCACGACAAGAGTCCTGCAGGACGACCAGTACCGCCTGTCGCAGAACAATATCGAGGTGACGAATGACAAGCATTTCAATACCAACCGGTTGCAGCCTTATATAAAGCAAAAGCCCAATTCATATTTCATCTTCGGATGGAACCCCTTTCTGAGTGTATATAACTGGTCAAACGGCAAAGGAAAAGGATGGGACAAACTTGTGCAGAAGATCGGCGTTGCTCCGGTTGTCTATGATGCCGAACTTGTGGAAAGTTCCATCACCAATATGGAGAATCACCTGAAATATCTCGGGTATTACGATTCTGATGTCACAAGCAGCATCAAGGTCCGGAAAAAGAAGGTCAAGGTCACATATCAGGTGACTTTAGGAAAGCGTTATCCGATCTCCGACATAATTATCGATATTCCCGAAAGAGGTGAATTCGCCAAAGACTTCCTGAAGGACACCTCGCTCATGACCATACGCAAGGGAGATTTCCTGTCGGAGGCGGCACTGGAAGCCGAAACGGAAAGATCAAGTGCAATCATCAGGGATCAAGGATATTATACATTCAATAAGAACCACTTCTTTTTTGAGGCCGATACCCTCAGCAGTCCCGGTAGTGCATTGCTGAAGATGACGATCAATGAATATACCCGTAACGAGACTTCCAGAGAAGCCCGTCCTATAAGAAAATTCTTCTTCAACGATGTCAGCATCTCCTATCCCAAGACAATGAATATCAGGGAAAAGGTCTTGAGGGAGCTGAATACGATCGAGCCGGGAGCTCCTTACAGCCCTGAGGTGGTCAACAACACATACACAAGGCTCTCATCATTGAGAATGTTCAGCAGCGTGAACATAGGAATGACACAGGCAGACACAAACAAAGTTGACTGTCAGATTTCTCTTGCTCAATCCAAGACCCAGGGATTCCAGATAAATCTTGAAGGATCTTCCAATTCTTCAGGACTTTTGGGAATCTCTCCTCAGCTGTCATACTATCATAAGAACATATTCCGTGGAGGAGAGTGGCTGAACCTCAGCTTTATGGGAAACTTCCAGTTCAAGGTCAGGGATGACATCCGTTCCAACGAATTCGGTGTCTCTGCCGGTCTGAGTTTTCCTAAATTCTTTCCTCTGCCATACAGATTCTTTGACGGAGCCATTCCTCGTACCGAGATCAATGTCTCCTATAATTATCAGGATCGTCCGGAATATACGAGAAACATACTTTCGACTACCTATGGTTACAACGGCAGTCTCGGAAACAGATTCTTCTATCAGGCCTATCCGCTTCAGCTCAACATTGTCAAGCTGCTGAACCTCGACCCGGACTTCTACGATACGCTTGCAGATGACCCGTTTCTCCGCAATGCATATCAGGATCACTTTGACCTTGGTTCCGGCATGACCCTCTATTATACTACCAATGCCGAAAGTGTTCCGAAAGAGACATACTTCTACTCAAGGCTGCAGTTCGACATCGCCGGCAACATGCTCAGTCTGTTCAAGCCCGTAATGAGAAGGGATGCCAATGGCTCAGGTATGCTGTGGAACACACCATTCTCTCAGTTTGTGCGTTCGGAACTTACTCTTGGAAGAACATGGGTATGGGGCAAGAATGCCGGACAGTCCATTGCGACCAGGTTAGTCGCTGGTGCCGGATACGCCTATGGCAACTCCAATGCCCTTCCTTTCGAAAAGCATTTCTATGGTGGCGGTGCAAACAGCCTCAGAGGATGGCAGGTGAGAACAGTCGGACCGGGTACTGCACCTATGGACAGTACCTTCGTGATCCCGAATCAGACCGGTGACATGAAACTGGAAGCGAACATCGAATATCGTTTCAACATGTTCTGGAAGGTGGCAGGAGCCATCTTTGTGGATGCCGGAAATGTGTGGACGCTCAAGAACGACGATTCAGTAACCGGTCAGCAGTCCATATTCCGATGGAATACATTCGGAGAGAGCATAGCCATGAACTGGGGAGCAGGCCTCAGACTCAATTTCGGATTCCTTATCCTGCGTCTTGACCTCGGTATGAAGATTCATGATCCCGCTCGTGAGCAGAAATGGGTCAATCCTGCGGACTGGCTGCATCGTGACAATTACGCACTGCATTTCGGTGTGGGATATCCGTTCTAAAGGCTGCGCCTTCAGAACGGATA
>JAFUQW010000107.1 GCA_017472115.1 Bacteroidales bacterium
AGGGCATCGCTTCTATGCACTGCTCTGCAAACACAAACATGGAAGGCACAAGCACAGCTATCTTCTTCGGCCTTTCAGGTACAGGTAAGACTACCCTCTCAACAGACCCTAAGCGTCTCCTCATCGGTGATGACGAGCACGGCTGGGATGACGAAGGCGTATTCAACTACGAGGGCGGATGCTATGCAAAGGTCATCAACCTCGACCCTGTTTCAGAGCCAGACATCTACAAGGCAATCCGCCGCGACGCTCTCCTCGAGAACGTTACAGTAGACGCAAACGGCAAGATCGACTTCGCTGACAAGAGCGTGACTGAGAACACACGTGTATCATACCCTATCAACCACATCGACAACATCGCTGTTCCTTCAAAGGGTCCTCACGCACAGCAGGTAATCTTCCTTTCAGCTGACGCATTCGGAGTACTTCCTCCAGTATCTATCCTTACTCCTGAGCAGACTCAGTACTACTTCCTCTCAGGATTCACCGCTAAGCTTGCAGGTACAGAGCGCGGCATCACAGAGCCTACTCCAACATTCTCAGCTTGCTTCGGTGCAGCATTCCTTTCACTCCACCCAACCAAGTACGGTGAGGAGCTCGTGAAGAGAATGGAGAAGGTAGGTGCAAAGGCATACCTCGTGAACACAGGATGGAACGGAACAGGCAAGCGTATCTCTATCAAGGATACAAGAGGAATCATCGACGCAATCCTCGACGGTTCTATCGACAAGGCTCCTACAAAGCAGATCCCTTACTTCGATTTCACAGTTCCTACTGAGCTTCCAGGCGTTGATCCAGCTATCCTCGACCCACGTGACACTTACGAGTGCGCATGCCAGTGGGAGGAAAAGGCAAAGGACCTCGCAGCACGTTTCATCAAGAACTTCAACAAGTTCACCGGAAACGACCTCGGCAAGTCTCTCGTAGCGGCTGGTCCAAAGCTCTAATCTGACAATCCTTACAGATTATCATAAAAACGCAAGCCCTCGGGAATTCCCCGAGGGCTTGTTCTTTTTCCGTCCTGACTAACGTTCACGAGTCACTCTAGCCAGGGGTTCTAGACTGCAGATATCCGACATATAGACCGACGGCGGATATGGGTCGCTCCGCAGAAGCATAGAGAAATGCTTCGCTCATCCACATCCGCCGCCGGTCCGTCTCCAATATCCAGTTTTAGTTTAGTCCTCAGACCACATCTCATTGCCGAACCGATCTATATAACCTTCTTTACCATTCATTTTTACTATAAAGCCTCCCCATGCAACGATAGCAGAATTATACCGACATGGGACAACTTCACGACCTAACCTGTTTATATATCCCCATTTACCATTAATTCTTACTTTAGCAAAGCCTTCTCTGAAATCAGAAGCATCATCATACCGACATGGGACAACTTCACGACCAGAAATGTCTATATATCCATATTTTCCATTCATTTCTACGCGAGCCATGCCTTCTCTGAAGCTATGTGCTAAATCAAACCTACATGGTATAACCTCACGACCAGACTTGTCTATAAATCCCCATTTACCATTCATTCTTACATATGCCATGCCTTCACAGAAATCAGAAGCATCATCATACGGACATGGTATAACCTCACGACCAGAAATGTCTATATATCCCCTTTTACCATTAATTCTTACTTTAGCCATGCCTTCACAGAAATAAGAAGCAGAATCATACCGACATGGTATAACCTCACGACCAGAAATGTCTATATATCCATATTTTCCATTCATTTGTATCAGAGCAAAGCCTTCTTGGGAAACGTAAGTTAAATCATATCGACATGGGACAACTTCACGACCTGACCTATCTATATATCCATATTTTCCATTCATTCCTACGCTAGCCATGCCTTCACAGAAAGCATAAGCAGAATCATACCGACATGGAACAACTTCACGACCAGAAATGTCTATATATCCATATTTTCTATTCATTTCTACGCGAGCCATGCCTTCACAGAAATTAGAAGCAGAATCATACCGACATGGGACAACTTCACGACCAGAAATGTCTATATATCCATATTTACCATTAATTCTTACTTTAGCAAAGCCTTCATAGACAATGCCAACTTCATCATACATACATGGGACAACTTCACGACCAGACTTGTCTATAAATCCCCATTTACCATTCATTCTTACATATGCCATGCCTTCACAGAAATAAGAAGCATCATCATACCGACATGGTATAACCTCACGACCAGAAATGTCTATATATCCATATTTACCATTAATCTTTACACATGCCATGCCTTCGTGGAAATAAGAAGCAGAATCATACCGATATGGGACAACTTCGCGCCCTACCTTGTCTATAACCCCCCATTTACCATTCAATTTAACCCTCGCAAAGCCTTCGCGAAAGCTATCAACAAAATCATATTTACAAGGGATAATGACTTCGCGGGTTTCAAGGTCAGCAAAGCCGCCTTTGTTATTGGAGATGTATGGTACCAGAGTCATGGATTCGATGCGGGCGAGGCGTTCACTTTCGACCTGTTCTGCTTCGGATTTCTCTCTAGCTTGTTTGAGAGATAGAAGATCGACTTTTTCAAGTCTGTCGTGTTCCAGAATAATTTCTCTTGCAATCGCATCTGCAGGATTTTCAGTGCTGATGAACTCAGCATAGTATTCGCCGACAGGAAGAGGGATCTTCACAAGACGGTTGGCAGCAGCCGTCACTTTCTCTTCACAATCTATGATAACCTTGCAATCAAGGTTTGACATAACCTTCAGATTCACTTCATTTGCAGAAGGTTTATTCGATGTGCTGAAAGAAGCTGATGCTGGGACGTCAGTATCAGAAGAAGTTGGATAAACACCTTTTCCTAACCACGAGCAAAGGTCTCTCATCAGTTTGGAAATATGCTCAGGATTTGAGGCTACAATAAAGTCCGCAAGGCTGAAGTCAAATGCAAACCAACCGCGCAATCTGTCTCCATCAAGTATGACAGGCACAATTCTTTTCTTCAGGAGGTTTGCATAATTGACCTCCTTTCTGGCATATTCAGATTTCAATGAGCTGTCGGACATCATGAACAATACAACCTCACAATTCTCAATAGCACCCATAATGACATCAACGAACTGCTGTCCGCTTTCTATACCATTTACATCAATCCAGCATTTTACACCGACCTTATCCTCAATCTGTCTTACAATATCAAAAACCAGGTCCTTGTCCTTTCTGGAATAACTGATGAATATTTTCTTATCGCTCATGACAAAAACAATCTATAGAGACACAAAGCATTTTCAAATATAGTGATTATTACTTGGACCGCAAAAACAACGGTAGGAAGGCACTTGAGCAAGAATTCGAGTTATATAATATCACAAGAGGTTGAGCGGAAAATCATTCACACAACGGCATTTTTCCGCTCAACGTCTTACTCCTCCGGCCACATCTCATTTCCGAACCTATCGATATAACCCCATTTACCATTCAATCTTACAATAGCGAGACCTCCTGTAAAAATGCTAGCAGTATCATACTTTAATGAAATAACCTCGCGACCTAATTCATCGATATATCCGCTTTTATTATTCAATGTTACACCCGCAAGACCATCGCTGAAGTCCCCAACATGTTCATACCTACATGGAATAACCTCTCTACCCGACCTGTCTATAAAGCCCCATTTTCCTTTATATTCTACACGCATCAGACCTTTGTGGAGATAACCAACACGGTCATACCTACACGGGACGACATTGCGACCAGATTTACGTACGAGTCCACATTTTCCATTCTTTTTTACCACTATCAACTCATCCCTGAAATCAAAATCATAATCATACTTACATGGAATAATCTGACTACCTATTTTTTTATCTATAATCCCCCATTTACCATTCAATTCCACCCTCACATAATGATTGTTTATATAATAAATAGAATCATATTTATTTGAAATACTGTTACCTGATTTATCTATATACCACCATTTTTTGTTATTTTTTACTATCTCCCGACCTTCATTGAACTCGCCTGCTGAATCATACCTACATAGAATAGTCTCGTTACCAGACCTGTCTATAAAGCCCCATTTACCATTTAATTGCACACTTGCCAGGCCTTCATGGAAGTCACCTACACGATCAAACCTACACGGAATAACATCACGACCTAATTTATCAATAAACCCACATTTGTCATTCAATTCTACATTGGCTAGACCTTCATGAAAGTTACCAACATGGTCATATTTACACGGAACGGCCACATTACCTGATTTGTCTATAAAACCCCATTTACCATTATAGACTATACGCGCTAGGTCTTCGACGTGAACACACGATTCATCATACTTACAAGAAACAATTTCGCAACCCGATCTATCTATTACGCCCCATTTACCATCCATTTTAACACTTGCGAATCCTTCGAAAAACTTATATGATAAATCATATTTACACGGAACAACCTCACTACCTGTTTTATCTATAAAGCCCCATTTACCATTCAAAAACACACAGGACAGGCCTTCACTGTAATCCAACGCACTACCATACTTAAAAGGAACAACCTCACGTCCGCATTTATCTATAAAGCCCCATATACCATTCAAAAACACACAGGACAAGCCTTCACTGAATTCTCTAGCATGATCATACTTACAAGGAACAACCTCACGTCCGCATTTATCTATAAAACCCCATTTCCCTTCATATATTACACGAACAAAGTCTTCGGTAAAACTAAGACTAATCTCATCATCATACTTACAGGAAGTAATTTCGCGACCGAATCTATCTATAACGCCATATTTGCCATTCATTTTCACATTCGCAAGATCGTTGTGAAAAGTTCTCCCCCACTCATATTGGCAAGGAATCATGATCTCACAGGTATCAAGATCGGCGAAGCCGACTTTATTGTTTGAGACGTAGGGTATGAAAGTCATGGATTTGATACGAGCCAATACGCTCCTCTTCAGCTTTCTCTCGAGTCTGTTTGAGAGAGAGAAGATCGACCTTTTCAAGTTTGTCGTGTTCAAGGATGATTTCTCGAGACAGAGCGTCAGCAGAGTTTTCTGTACTGACAAATTCCGCATAGTACTCTCCTATCGGGAGAGGAATCTTCGTAAGATGGTCTGCTTGAGCTATTCCTTTTTCTTCACAGTCGATCAATACTTTACAATTCAGATTTGTGAGAACCTTCAGATTAACTTCATTTGTTGGGTGTAAGGATGACACCGTAGCATTTGAAAGCGAAAAATGTTCCATTTCATGAGGTTCATAACAAATGTTATCCGTTCCCAACCAAGATTTAAGGTTTCTTATCAACTTGGCTACATGTTCCGGATTTGAAGCAATAATGTAGTCAGCACCGGCAAAATCAAAAACAAACCATCCTCTCAATTCATCACCATCAAGAATTACCGGGACAATCCTCTTCTTCATATGATCAGCATAATTGACTTCTTTTTTCGCAAAGGATGATTTAAGGGAATTTTCAGACATCATGAAGATGACAATCTCACATTTATCAATGGCTGCCATTATGACATCCTTAAACTGTTCACCACTTTCAATACCTTTCTCATCTATCCAGCACTTGACACCGACAGCCTTCTGAATATGATCAACAATCGAAAGAACAAGGTCTTTATCCTTTCTAGAATAACTGATGAAAATCCTTTCATCATGTACAGGATTTTTACTACCTTTTGATATGATTTCTTTAAGTTTGATAGTAACAACATCCGCAGCCTCTTTAAGTTTCCGTTCTTCGCCAAACTTTTCTTCGATAGCCGGAAGATATTCATCAGATATCTTCACATTGGGATTCAATTCCACATTAGCACCAATCCCATTAAGAAAACCTACGAGTTTACCAAGAGCAATACTATACTGCTTTGTGATTTTAGCCAATCGTATTTCTGCCATAAACAGGAAGAATCATTAAAACATCAATATTAATTCAGCAGGTATTTCTGCCAGAATTCATGGTTGGCGGCTTCGAAGTGGGCACCTTGGTAGCCGCGGTAGCCATGGAGGCCGTCAGGGTAGATCATGAAGTCGAACTTCTTGCCGGCCTTGTGGAGGGCATCAAGGAGCTGGAGGGTGTTCTGATGGTGGACATTGTCGTCTCCAGTGCCATGGGTCAGTTTCAGCATGACGGGTTCTACGGTTCTATCAGCAGTGTACTCCGTCGGATATCCTGCTACATAGTTGAGCACTTTGGATACTTCGTAGCCTTCATGGTTGGCCTGCGGAGTATCCATGTAGCGTTCTGTGTAGTGGGAGTCATAGAGAGCCCAGTCGTAAACTCCGCCGCCGGCGATTCCGTAATGGAACCTGTCAGGAGCCTGCATCAGGAGCATCGCAGTCATCGTTCCACCGAAAGAGAAACCTTCAACTCCTATCTTGGCGCCATCAACATACGGCAGAGCCTTGAGCCAGTCAGCCCATGCGCAGAAGTCCTTGACTTCCCATACGGTAAGCTGCCTGTAGATCATGTCGAGACCGGCGCGTCCGTTATGTCCTGCGGCACGCGGATCTACAGTTATCTGGATGATTCCGTTGTCGGAATACCACTGATTCGAAGCATTAGGGGTAACCCACCTGTCGCGCACCAGCGGCGTATCCGGACCGCCGTAGATGTCGACATGGACAGGGTATTTCTTCGACTGATCGAAATTTTTCGGATACACGATCATGCCCGGAAGACGGAATCCGTCAGTTGTAGTCATGTACACGAGTTCGCCAAGAGCATACTTGGATGCGTCATAATCTGGTCCCTGCATATCAGCGACCACATGTCCGGAACGGATCTTCCTGCCGGACGAAGGGAAGACGGCAACCTTCGTAGGAGTCGTGACATTCGAATATGATGCGACGAACCATTTTCCGTCAGGAGAGAAGGACACACCGGTAGCGTTGTATGCAGGATCGGTCAAAGTTGTGACTACACCTTTCTTATCTACTTTATATAACGCCTGCTTGGCGACTGCGTCGCGCTTTGCGGTGAAATACACGTCCCCTTTCTTTTCATCGACGCGCACGATGGCAACATCCCAGTTCGAGCCGTCTGTGAGACGGCGGAATTCCTTGCCGTCATATGTAAGGAAATATATCTGCTGCCAGCCGGTCTCGAACTCGCGGGCCATATAAAGGCCGCGCTCAGTAAAGACCACGCCATCGAACCAGTTGAGCCATGTCTTGTAGGTTTCATTATACACATGACGCTTGCTTCCGTCTTCATGGCTCACAGCATATAGGTCGATGGTATTCTGCAGACGAGGCATGCGGGCGATGAAGAACTCTTCCGAATCCGGTCCCCAGAACGGGATGCCGAAATACTGGTCAAGGGTTGGATCAAAGTCGGCCCAGACGATTTCAGGGCCGTCACATTCCGACATTCCGCTGAGCGGACAGCCGGTGCAGCTGCCGAGGTCGACGATTCCGATGCGGACCTGAGGGTTGGTCTGGCCGCATTTAGGATAGCGTGTCTCGCTGAGGGAGCCTCCGATTCCGAGATCGGTCACGCGAGGACTCTGCGACTGCGAAGCGGCAGCCGCAGGATCTGCGAATGCCGAATAGATCGGGAACATAGGGACCTGGCTGTTGTCGAAACGGTAGAATCCGATCTTCCTGCTGTCCGGCGACCACCAGAAGGCCTTATATCGTGAAGGACGGCCAAGAATCTCTTCATAATACACCCACGAAGCATATCCGTTGAGTATCACGTCTGAACCGTCAGAGATGAGACGGGTTTCCTTACCGGTTGCTATATCCACCACATAGAGGTCGTTGTCACGGGTGAATGCGATCTTGGTAGAGTCAGGCGAATATGTCATGTTCACGGCTCCTTCCGGCTTTATCGGAAAGTCCGAAAACTTCGCAGGACTGGCCACTCCTTCCCTTCTCGCCCCGGTCTTCGCATTGAATGCAAAAGCGTCGGCATCGGCGAATGTGCCGTCATATGTGAACAGGACTTCTGTGTTTCCTATCCACTTCCATGCACGAGGAATCGGGTTGAACTCCTGGGCTCCGGCAGCGATTGCCACTGCCGCAAACATGAACAACAATAGTATCTTCTTCATATATTAACAATATTAATTACATTCCATATCATTTACGACACGCAAAGTGTTCCATTGGCCCCTCCCACTTCGTGGGCCCCTCCCCCTAGCCGGGGGTGGCAAAATGCCAATTCCACACAATTGCCTGCCGTAAATGTCAATCAGCAAAAAGTTCATCCTTGAAATTGACCAGATAGACCTTCTCGGTAGCACGGGTAATGGCCGTATAAAGCCACTTAAGGTCATCAAGGGTCAGTTCCTCCTGCCAGAAAGGATTGTCGATGAAAACGCATCTCCACTGTCCTCCCTGGGACTTATGGCAGGTAATGGCATCTGCATATTTAAGCTGCAGCGCGTTATAATACTTGTCCTCACGCACCGCCTCGTATCTCTTCTTCTTAGTCGTTATATGGGAATAATCTTCATTGACTCCCTGATACAGAGCATTTGACTGCTCATACGTCAGCGAGGCGCTCTCCGACTCCAGGGTGTCCAATATCACCTTTGCGACAATCTCCTGATCGTCATAATCCGGGAAGGATATGCGCGCTTCGGCGAAATGGAGCCCGTATCTGTCCTCGTACTTAGATATCTTCTGAAGTATGGCTATATCTCCGTTTGCGATATAGTCCATGCCCTTCACGTCCTCAAGGAACTGATAGCAGTTCTTGACAATCATCAGCTTATCACCGCGGACAAGCCTCTCCTCCTTGTACTGGACTGTAGAGCGTATTCCCATATTATACTTGATCGCACGCCTGTTCGAACGGCATAGGATGACGGTCTCATCCTCTCCGTAAGCGGCATACGCATCTGAAATCTTTTCAATCAGCTCTCCCCCTCCGATCCTCTCGATATCATCGAACTGAGCGGTCTCAAGCCCCAGGTCACACAGGTCCATCAGACCGGGACCATAGTCCAGCTCTGTCTGGAGCTGACGGATCATCGTGGCATTATACAGGATGCCGGACTCCTGCTGCTGGCGGACGACAGTCGACAGTTCAGCAAACACCGTCCCTCCCATCATGGCCATATAATCCTTTGACAAGGCAGGTGATGCATCCAGCCCGACAGGAGGCAGCTGGGCGGAATCTCCTATCAATATGAGCTTGCACTCCACTCCCATACGTACGAACGTGATCAGGTCATCGAGAAGATTGCCAGTACCGAAAGCTGTGGTGGACTGCTGCTGTCCGGCTTCTATGCCTATCAAGGATACCTCGTCAACAATGAAAAGGGTCTCCTTGTCTTTGTTCGGAGCCAGAGTGAACTGTCCGAAACCGTCGCCTCCGACAGATTTCTGACGATAGATATGCTTATGGATAGTAAAGGCCGGCATGCCGGAATATGAAGACAGAACCTTGGCTGCACGCCCTGTAGGGGCAAGGAGCACGCACTTCGTACCGAAATTCTTCATCACGGATATGACAGACGAAATCGCCGTGGTCTTTCCCGTACCGGCATAGCCGTTCACGATCAGGATATCATCGTCATCAGAACTTACGAAATCCGCCACCTTGCGCAAGAGCGAATCCTGGCACGGTGTCGGTTCATGTTTCAGATTTGAAACAAAGCCGGAAAACAGGAAGTCAGCACGTCCCATACTTACCTGTTTCTTTTAAACATAAGTGAAAGGACTACAAGAACCGGGAAGATTTCCACACGGCCCAGGAACATGTCTATGGTATAGATGAACTTTGCCACAGCCGGCTGGAACGAATAGTTGTCCATCGCTCCAAGCTCTGCCAGTCCGGGACCGACACTGCCCACTGACGCTATGACTCCTGAGACAGCCTCCGGAAGATTCGTACCGCAAAGAAGCACCCCTATGATCGAAAGGAAGATAACGACAAAATAGACCACGATATACAGCATCACCGAATGAACCGTACTGTCCGGCAGATGGTGGCCGCTGAGGCGAACCTGCGAAACTGCAGACGGATGGAGGCGGCGATGCACCTCGTTTGATATGGCCTTGAAAGATATGAGGATTCTATCGACCTTGATACCTCCGGTTGTCG
>JAFUQW010000108.1 GCA_017472115.1 Bacteroidales bacterium
TACTCTCGATGCCCTGCCGGACACATTCGATCCCGAGACCATAAACATCGTCAACACATGGGCGGGTGGCAGCACGGCTTCAGCTCCGGGTCTCACCTCGGCGCTGACCCAGAACGGAAACGCGAAGGTCTATCCTCTTTCGAGAACCATGATATTCGGTATTGACCTGACATTCTGATATCAGACAAAACAGAACTTGCGAAACATGAGTATGAATATGAAAAGGTACATTTGCATATTATTGTCAGCGGCACTTGTCTTTGCCGGCTGCTCGGATTTCCTCGACAAAGGCCCTGTCACACAGCCTGTCAGCGAGACCTATCTCTCCTCCGAAAACCAGATGCGCACTTATGTCAACGGACTCTATATCGCCCTGCCTGTGCTTAAGCAGTACGGTAGCGGAGTACGCGCCCGGGAGAAGAACAGCGACAACATCCTTTCCGAGAAATACGATACCCGCATAAACGGTGAATACAATGATTTCAGCGCTCAGCAGGACTGGTCTGTGGCATATCAGAATCTGCGTGATGTCAATTTTTTCTTCGAGTACGACATGGTGGTTCAGGAAACCGATGCTGTAAGGTCTCTCAGGGGTGAAGTGTATTTCCTCAGAGCATGGTGGCATTTCGATCTTCTGAAGAAGTTCGGTAATGTGCCTGTCATGGATGTATTCCGGGACTCCGACGCTACGCTTGAAGGACTTCAGATTCCTGCAACTTCCCGTAAGGATGTGGCTTTGTTCATACTTTCGGACCTTGACAAGGCCATAGACATGCTTTCTGCGCGATCGGTGTGGTCGGGACTCCGCATCTGCCGTGAGGCTGCCCTTGTGCTCGCGATGAATGTCGCCCTTTATGAAGGCTCATGGGAGAAATATCATGCGGATGATGTCTTTGCGGCTGATGATGCGGATCCTGAGATGTTCTTTGCTGAAGTCATGAAATACGGAGAGATGCTTTTCGAGGCCATGCCCGTGTCCGCAGGCCTGAACACCGTGGAGAACGATCCTTTCGGAGCAATCGACGGGGGAGAGGCATTTGCCCATCTCTTCAATCAGAAAGACTATTCTGCAGTGCCTGAGGCTCTTTTCTGGAAGAAATATGATGTGTCTCAGGGTGTGCAGCACAGTCTTGTGACCCTCCTCGCCTCAGGCGTTGTTGATAACGAGGCCGCAGCAGGACTCACCAAGTCCCTCGTTGACAATTTCCTCAATGCCGACGGGTCCTTCATCGATCCTTCCGATCCTAAGTTCAAGGATTTCAACCTCACTTTCGAGGGGCGGGACAGGCGTCTGACCGAAGTGGTGATGAGCGGCGGACACAAATTCCGCTCGGTTTCGATGACGCGCCCGATGAAGGTCGCGGAATACATCCTTGACGACTCTTCCGATGAGGCGGCGGCCCATAACGCCACCATCAATCCTCCCCGTTTCAATGGTGACGGCAACAGCCGCAATCTCACCGGCTACCACACCGCCCTCGGAGTCGATACCACATACGTCAGTGCATCGTTCTGGGACACAGGACTCGTTCTCGTCCGTTATTCAGAGGCTCTGCTTGCCTACGCCGAGGCTGCCGAAGAACTGGGCGTCTGCACTGACGAAGTTCTCGAAATGACTCTCAAGCCTCTTCGTGAAAGGGCCGGAGTTGCATGGCGGACTCCGGAGACTGATCCTTCTTTCACGGACTACGGCTATCCTCTGACCCCAAACATGCAGGAAATCCGCCGTGAACGCCGCTCGGAACTAGCCCTTCAGGGATTTCGTCTCGATGACATCCTTCGCTGGAGAGGACATAAGGTGATAGCAGGCAAGCGTGGCAGAGGTGCTTATTTCGGCCCGGACGGAGTGCTCTACAAGTCCTTCAATATTGCGGATCCGCTTGTGTATGAGGCTCTTTCGACAGTAGAGACAGATGAGGAAGGCTGGACGGATCCTTTGCGGAAAAAACTCCCTTACGGCTACGGATTCAAGCCGGACAGAGACTATCTGCTGCCTATCCCTCCGGAGGATATCGCTCTCGATACGTTGCTCAAGCAGAATCCCGGCTGGTGATTACCATAATAATTCCCAAAACGAACACAAAGATTATGAAGAAGATAACAATGATATTGATGACAGCGGCAATGCTGATCTCCTGCGGCAGAAATTTCGAATTCTCCCCATACACCGTGATTTCCGTCGAAAACGAGGAGCAGAGAGAGGTTGCTGACTGGTTCGCATGGCTTTTTGCCTCTCCGGGCGGATTTGTCCCCATGGTGGTGACCGACGATCCTTCCGCGGATGTGATCCTGAGTCATGACCCGTCGCTAGAAGGCGACTCATACAGACTTGACATAGACATGAACACCATAAAAATAGAAGCATCAGGCATATCGGGATTCTTCTATGCCTTCCAGACTCTCCGCAATATGCTTCCCGATGAGATCGATTCGGTGCGTCATGCCGATTCAGTGAAATGGACAGTGCCTTTGACCGGTGTGACGGAAGCCTCCGGAATAGACCGTTTCGAACTGGTCTGGCAGGATGACTTCAATTCATTCGATGAATCCAAATGGTCGAAGATCGCTCGCGGACCTTCAGACTGGCGCAGGCACATGTCTTCAAATGACAGTCTCTACAGCGTTGCGGACGGAAAACTTATTCTTCGCGCTGTTGCAAACGATGGACTTGAACCCTCGGACACGGCGGAATACCTGACAGGTGGAGTATATACAAAGGACAAGTTCACCGTTGACTTCGGCAAAGTGGAGATAAGGGCGAAAGTCGGTTCCGGCAAAAGCGTATGGCCGGCATTATGGATGCTCCCTGAGAGCGGAAACTGGCCTGACGACGGTGAAATCGACATAATGGAGCATCTTGACTATGATGAATTCGTCTATCAGACTGTCCACACCCGCTATACCCAGGTCTTTGCCAACAGGTACTGCCCCAAGAGTTATGTGACTGCACCTATCCGTACCGACACCTATAATGTGTATAGTGTGGAAATCCTTCCCGACAGTCTTGTGTTTTCGGTAAACGGAGAAAGAACCTTGACCTACCCCCGTATCGATGTGGGTGAAGACCATCGCGTCCAATTTCCCTTCGGTTCACCGTACTACATCCTGATGGACATGCAGATCGGCGGCAGCTGGGTCGGTCCTGCCGATGGATCTGACCTTCCGGTAGAGATGACTATCGACTGGATACGCACCTATTCCTTGAAATAACAATAGTTTCTTATAAAAAATCTGATTGATTTCTCTATTTTGGCACAGCGTTTGCAAAAGAATGAGTCAAGGTTAGTTTAGTTGTTAATAATAGGGTTATAGTTCAACGACGGACATCGCAAAAGCGGTGTCCGTCGTTGATTGTCTGCCGACCCATATTCCGGAGTTTTGCAAATATAATGAAAAAATTAATTGATTATTTTCATAAATTAAATAATGTTACAAAAATTAGCAGAAATCGATAAAACTTTAAATCAAATCGCTTGTATGTCTGAAAATATTAAATAAATTTGTCAAATCCGACTTGACGAAAAAGACTTCGGACACTGATAGAACAACATAAAAACAACCACATATGACTAATCTATTCTATCTTGTTCCGGCAGCCGCAGTCATAGCATTGCTGTTTGCCTACCTGTTTTTCCGACAGATGATGAAGGAAAGCGAAGGAACCGTGACGATGAAGGAAATCGCAAAATTTGTGAGAGATGGAGCGATGGCCTATCTCAAGCAGCAGTATAAGGTCGTCACGATAGTATTTGTTATTCTTGCTGTATTCTTTGCAGTCCTGGCATACGGATTCGGTGTTCAGAATCCGTGGGTGCCTTTCGCATTCCTTACCGGAGGATTCTTCTCCGGACTTGCCGGATTCGTCGGAATGAAGACGGCGACCTACGCCTCTGCAAGAACTGCCAATGCAGCCATGCGTTCTCTCAATTCAGGCCTTAAGGTAGCTTTCCGAAGCGGTGCCGTGATGGGTCTGACGGTTGTCGGTCTCGGACTCCTCGACATAGCCATCTGGTGGTTCATCCTTTCGGGCTTCTATCCTACCACCGATCCGCAGAACCTCGTGATCATCACGACTACCATGCTTACGTTCGGTATGGGTGCTTCGACACAGGCACTTTTCGCACGTGTGGGCGGCGGTATATATACAAAGGCGGCTGACGTAGGTGCAGACCTTGTCGGCAAGGTGGAGGCGGGCATCCCGGAGGACGACCCTCGAAACCCTGCGACAATCGCGGACAATGTGGGTGACAATGTGGGTGACGTAGCAGGAATGGGTGCAGACCTTTATGAATCATACTGCGGATCGATTCTCGCTACATGCGCCCTCGGAGCCTCTGCATTCTATATGGGTGGAACAGACCTTCAGATCAAGGCGATTTTCGCTCCGATGCTCATCGCTGCCGTGGGTGTAGTACTTTCGATTATCGGCATCTACACAGTCCGTACGAAGGAAGGCGCAGGTATGCAGCAGCTTCTCAAGTCGCTCAGCGTGGGAACCAACCTCAGCTCGGTCCTCATTGCTGCGGCCACATTCGGAATCATGTATCTCCTCGGAATGGAGAACTGGGTGGGAATTTCATTCTCAGTGGTTGTCGGCCTTGTGGCAGGGGTCATCATCGGTCAGGCTACCGAGTATTACACCTCGCATTCTTATCGTCCTACTCAGAAACTCGCTGAAAGCGCCGAGACAGGTCCTGCCACAGTGATCATCTCCGGAGTAGGTCTCGGAATGCTTTCTACAGCTATCCCTGTAGTGACAATTGCAGTTGCCATCCTTCTTGCATATCTCTGTGCCAACGGTTTCGACCTCAGTTTCACTGCGGAAAGCCTCAGCATGGGACTCTACGGAATCGGAATCGCGGCAGTCGGAATGCTTTCGACATTGGGAATCACCCTTGCGACCGATGCTTACGGCCCTATCGCCGACAATGCAGGCGGTAATGCGCAGATGAGCGAACTCGACCCTGAGGTGCGCCGTCGTACCGACGTTCTCGACGCACTCGGAAATACTACCGCAGCGACAGGAAAGGGATTCGCGATAGGCTCGGCAGCCCTTACCGGCCTTGCCCTCCTCGCTTCATATATTGAAGAGATCAAGATAGGTCTCGCTCACATCGGCAAGCAGATCACTTCTGTGTCAGGAGAACTCATAGATGCGGCTCAGGCCACCATTCCAGACATCATGGCATATTATCATGTGGATCTGATGAACCCTATGGTGCTTGTGGGTGTATTCATCGGTGCTATGATGTCGTTCCTTTTCTGCGGTCTTACAATGAATGCCGTAGGCCGTGCCGCTCAGAGCATGGTGACGGAGGTACGCCGTCAGTTCCGTGAGATCAAGGGTATCCTTACCCGCGAGGCGACTCCTGACTATGCACGTTGTGTGGAAATCTCGACCAAGGGAGCCCAGAGAGAGATGCTTCTTCCTTCTCTCATCGCCATCATCGTCCCTGTGGTCGTAGGACTTGTCCTCGGAGTTGCAGGAGTGATGGGACTTCTCATCGGAGGTCTCGGAAGCGGATTCGTGCTTGCAGTATTCATGGCCAACTCGGGTGGAGCATGTGACAATGCCAAGAAATATGTGGAGGAAGGCCATCTCGGTGGAAAGAACTCCGAGGCTCACAAGGCTACAGTCACAGGTGACACGGTCGGTGATCCGTTCAAGGACACTTCAGGCCCTTCTCTCAACATCCTCATCAAGCTTATGAGCATGGTGTCGATCGTCATGGCCGGACTGACCGTCTGGATTCACTGATAGCATATGATCGTCCACAATTTACGGTCACTGCCTTTAAAAAACAAAGGCAGTGACCGTGTGTTTTATAGAAAAAAATCAGTAATTTTGAACACCTGAATTTATAGACCGATGAAAAATAGATATTATTTACTGATTCTGGCGGCAGCATTGATATCTGCTCCTATATCGCTTTCCGCACAGGAAGTGCGTGATACCGTGATAGTTACGGATCTTTACGATTATGTGGGACAATGGCCGGAAGGCAGCGGCTCGTATTATTCTTACGATAAGGGCCTGATAATCGGCGGCTTTATCAAGGGAGTTCCTCGTGGCCGGTGTGTGGCCTATCTTCCTACCGGAGAATGCTACTGCGGCGAATACGAGAACGGGACCCGTACCGGTTACGGACAACTCTTTCAGGATGACATGGAAGTGGTTGTGACCGGTAATTTCTTGGACGGACAGCCTCATGGAACAGATACCCTGTATCATAACGACGGTTCTGTCATAATCGGAGAATACAAGAACGGCAAACTTAAAAAGAAGATAATAGAGTATCGTAAGCCCCCATTGTATCTCGCTTCGCGAAGACCTGTGTTTCCGGAAATGAACCTCACTCCTCAGCAGCAGAATTTCCTGTATGACCTCAGATTGTATTGGGAGACAGGAGGAGACATGGGCATGACTTCTCTTATCAAGCCGAAGTTTCTTGGCGGCGATGTAGATGACTTCGTACGCTGGGTCAACTCTCAGGTGAGCATACCTCTGACTCCGTCAGGCAATCAGCTTTCCGGAACCGTCATCGTGCAGTTCACAGTCACAAAAGACGGAGACGTGGCCGATGTGCATGTCGTTTATGGAATCAACAGAATCATGAACGAAGAAGCCGTCAGAGCCGTGAGCGGATCACCGAAGTGGGAACCGGGCTCCTACAAAGGCGAGAAGAGAGGCGTCAGAATGACTATCCCTGTCGAATTCTGACGCACAGGTAATCATCACAAAGGAATTGTGACGGTGGATTCGGATATGCCTCCCAGGACTCCGAATCCGCCTTTTACGTTTGTGTATCTGTAGTGGACAGGAGAGAATCCCATATGACCGAGAATATCTGTATCCTGATGTATGAAATGGTCATAGGTAGTGTAAAGTTCTTCTGACAGACGGTATAAATATACGACATAGTATTCACGGCCGTATTCGATTAAGTCATCGCTCACGTTTTCATAATAACCCATAACCGTTCCCACATTGAATGTAAGGCTTTTCCGGCCGTTTTCATCCTCTTTGATCATGTCGTTCTTCCAGAAGCACAGCGGTCCCTCGCCGGTCATTATCTCCTTCAGACTTTCTTCATCTTCAAATGCCAGCAGGATATCCAAGTCATCTCCAAGGCCGTATATGCTGTTCCAGACGATGGATTTTTCGCTGTCTATCCATTCGCCGTCAATCAGTTGTGACGACCAGCTTTCGTGTCTGCTTCTTATCTTTAATCCGAAATAAGCGTCAGGGTCGCTTTCCGAATATGTCATGTTGAGTATGTTTCCATGGCCTTCATTTGACAGCATGACTTCCGGCTCTTCCGGTACGGGAGGAACCGTGGTCTCGGCATGGACAGGTGTGATGCCTTCCAGCTTTATGTCTATCGTCACCTTGTCACCGGCTTCCAGTCGTCGGTCCATGACAAAGTATCTGTTCATCTCCTTGAAATCGCTCTGACTTGCATATCTCTGTCCGCGGTATGATGTGCTGCATGATTCGCCGTTCACCTTGAAAACGATTTCTGCATCCTTCGGGTCCGGCAGAGGGGCGGGAATGGCTGCCGCTACGGCTTCCAGGCTGATTACAGTTGAGTCGATGGCTCCTGTGGCACAGAAAAGGTTCATCTTATGCTCATTACTGCCGTCAACGGTCAATATGAAGGTTTTCTCGCATGAAAGCAGGGTCATGCAGATGGCTATCGATGTCAGTATATGTCTTTTCATTTTATTAGAATTTCAAAGTGTAGCTGAATGAAGGCAGAATCGGAATCAGAGCCGTTCCCGTGCAGTGGAATTGTCCGTCGGGAAGTGCTTCGCCGGTGATCTTGTCGGTTGTACTGATAACCGCGAATACGGGATTAAGTCTGCAATATGCATTATATACGCTTATGTTCCAGATTCTTTCATTTCCTCTCTTGGTCTCCTTGCGGAAATTCATGCCTATGTCGAGCCTGTGATAATCAGGCAGTTCGAGATTGTTCGGCACTTCGTATAACCCGTTGTTCCACATTGGAGAGAATGCGGTCAGATATGAATTGACAACCACTCTGTCCTCGCTGTGGACGGTTTCCACAGTCATCCTGTTGCCGCTATGGAAGTTCCATGAAGCATATATGTCGAATCTGTCGCTGAACCTGTGCGAAGCTGAAACGGTGATCTTGTGCCTGTTGTCGAATCTGTCGGGATACCAGTCCGTCCATATCAAGTCGAACTTCCTCATGTTCCATGAAAGAGTGTAGGCAGCCGTGACAGAGGTGTTTTCAGTGTTCCATCCTATGGTCAATTCTCCTCCGTAACTTCTTCCCTTGCCTTCCGTGAACTTGTCTTCCCATCGGTCTATCGGTGGATAGAGCGTCGGCGCTCCCGTATATTCCCTCAGATGCTCCATGGTCTTGAAATATCCTTCTATGTCGAGAGTAAGGTGTGCGGGCAGGTCTAAATATATTCCTGCAGCCATCTGCTTCGAGTGGAGCGGGGCTATTTCTGCCGTGGTCGGCATCCAGATGTTGGTCGGCAGGTCAAGATAACTGGCCGCGATGTTGTGCACGAACTGGTTCATCTCCGTGTATGAAGCCTTGATCGAGGCCTTGTCGCAGATCATGAAGCCGAGCGAGGCGCGGGGCTCGATCCTATGATATGTCTTGCCCGGCACATTGAACATCACATATCTTGCTCCGACGTTGGCGCTGAACCATTCCGCAGGCCTGAATTCATCCTCGATATAGACCGACGCCTCGTGTCCGATGCCTGCGCTTGTCTGGCCTTTCTGATTCATTATTTCCACATCCGGAGTGTTTTCGTAAGTCCTTCTGCTTCTCTCGCCGGTGAAATCGTGAAGCTGGTATGAGACGCCGAAGCGGATGTCGTTCATCCTGCCGGCCTGCCATCTGAAATCCGCCTTTGCCACCAGATCGCGTATGGTCGAGACATGGTTTTCCTTCCATCCGTCCATGGTCAGGGTGCCGTTCTTGTTGTCCCAGTCGGTTGATATGTTGGCCACCTCTCCGTTGAATTGAGTATAATAGAGAATGACCTCGGAAGTCAGTCCGTCTGAAATCCTGTTCTGCCAGTTGAGGGATGCAAGGATATTGCCCCAGTTGAGTCCCATTGTCTCTTCTCCTTCAAGGTCGGCGCTGCCTTCGATCAGGGTGCCGTTGTCATACACACCGTTCCATTCCTCTCCGTATTTGAACCGGTCGTTTCCGTAATAGAAATTTGCGGAAATCTTGTTGTCCGGAGAAAACCGGTGCGTGATCTTCGCATTGAGGTCGGTGAGGGCATAGTGCAAGCGGACGTTGTAATCTTCCTGTGTGGCATTATAGATTCCAAGCACAGGCTCCGAAAGCACATCAATCCAGCTTCGCCTCATGGCCACATTGAACGAGGTCTTTCCCTTGACTATAGGCCCTTCGAACTGCGCTCTTCCGTCGAGAAGGCCGATGGAAAATGTACCGTGATACTCGTATGGGTCACCGTCCACGGTGGTGATATCGACTACGGATGACATCCTGCCGCCGAAGCGTGCCGGGAATCCGCTCTTGTAGAAGTCGAGAGTCTCTATCACATCGGTGTTGAATGACGAGAAGAGTCCTGCGAGATGGCTTACCGAGTAAAGAGGCACTCCGTCGAGAAGGAACAGATTGTCATGACCGGTGCCACCGTGGACATGCAGTCCGGATATTAGTTCCGTGCCGGCAGAGACTCCCGGAAGGGTCTGCAGCGTCTTTATCACATCGGGAGAACTCAATACTGCGAATCCCTTGTCAAAAGCCTTCCCGTCCATCCTTTCCAGACCCGTCAGCGAAGAACGGATCTTCTGCTCATGCCTGTCGGAGACGATTCTGGATTCCGTGAGGGTGTCGTGCCGGTGAGGCTCGGGTGCTGTTGTCAGCACTATGGGCTTCTGTGGTCTTGCCAGCACGACATGGCCTTCCTTTTCGATTGTCCAGACGAGACCTGATCCGTCAAATACCGTTTCAAGGGCTTCAGTCAGGCTTTCTGTCTTGTCGGTGCGTCCTCTGTATGTCTTGTCGAGATCGAGTGACGAGTCATATACGAATCTGACATCAAACTTCCCGGAAATGTCATCCATTCCTTCTCTGATGGTCTTTCTTGCCTGCCCGTCTGCATCGACGAAGAATGTCAGCATGGCGAGTATGAGAACGAGTATTTTTCTTGAATATATCATGTCATTTTCAGTTGTTTCCGAATATAAGACGGAAACATCCTTTAAAAGTACTATTTCGATGTGTAAAAAACAAAATATCGTTATCTTTGGAAGAAATAAGGAACAGTTTCAAAGACACATACTATGAATACAAGATTGTTTACGCTTGCTTTGGCAATGTTTTTCATGTTTCCTTTCATGTCGTCGGCTCAGGATGTGAAAGACACCGTGGTGGTCGGAAAAGATTTCCGCTATGAGGGGCAGTGGCCGGAAGGAGAAGGGATAAGATATACTTCCGGAGGCATTCTCAAAGGTCATTTTGTCGAAGGAAAGGCGGAAGGGATGTGTTCGGGCATATCCTATGACAAGACTCAGAAATATTACGGCAACTACAGAAACGGCAGACGTGACGGCTACGGACGTCAGGCCAGACCTTGCGGCTTCTATTATGAAGGCGACTTCAAGGACGGGTATCCGGAAGGGAACGGCACGATGTTTTTCTCTGACGGATATATATTCAAGGGAACCTTCCATCTTGGCAAGCCGCTGGAGGGTCAATATTTTTATTTCAAGACAAGATCCGAATTCAAAGATCAACTCCCGGAGATTCCTGAAATAGAATTGACCAAAGAGAACAAAAAGATATTGAAACGCCTGAGGAAGAGTAAAAAGAATGATTCGGAGCAGGAGGAGGAATCTGACAAGGTGAATCCTATGTTTTTAGGCGGGGATGCCAATATGTTCAGCAAGTGGGTTAACGGTAATCTGGTTTATCCTATGACTGCTAAGATGACGAAGCAGGAAGGCAAGGTTGTCGTACGCTTCACGGTTTCAGAAACAGGGGAGCTTGCCGATCCTTATGTCATTCAGAGCAGTGGAACTCCGGCGTTGGATTGTGAGGCTCTGAGGGTGGTACAGAAGTCTCCGGACTGGACTCCGGGTATGAAAGATGGCAAGGAGGTGTCGTTTACATATACTTTCCCTGTGTTTTTCATGTTGCGGAGCAAGTAGAGGGGTAATACTGTCTTAAATCAATAAAAACTGCTATCTTTGCAGATTAGGGTCTTTGGTGGCCCTGACATTGCAGGATAGCAGTTTTGTTGTCATCCCGAGTTTGATTTGTTGTCATCCCGAGCGCAGTCGAGGGATCTATATTAAGAATATGAGCAAGGATAAAGAAATATTGGAAGGCATTACGGAAAAGGAATACGAGCACGGCTTCGTGACCGATGTCGAGCAGGAATTCATTCCGAAGGGCCTGAATGAAGATATAATACGCCTGATTTCGGCGAAGAAGGAAGAGCCGGAGTGGATGCTTGAGTTCCGTCTCGATGCATTCCGCCGCTGGCAGAAGATGACTATGCCGACATGGGCGCATCTGGATATACCGGAGATAGATTTCCAGGATATAATCTATTACGCGGCTCCAAAGCGTCCCGAGGACCGTCCGAAGGAGATAGATCCGGAGCTGGAAAAGACATTCGACAAGCTCGGCATTCCTCTGCACGAGAGGGCGGCACTTGCAGGTGTAGCAGTGGATGCGGTGTTTGATTCAGTGTCCGTGAAGACCACTTTCCGTGCGGCTCTGGAGGAGAAGGGCATCATTTTCTGCTCTTTCTCGGAGGCTGTGCGCGAACATCCTGATCTTGTGCGCAAATATCTTGCGTCCGTAGTGCCTGTAGGCGACAATTTCTATGCGGCCCTCAATTCGGCGGTGTTCAGCGACGGTTCGTTCTGCTATATTCCGAAGGGAGTGCGCTGTCCGATGGAACTTTCGAGCTATTTCCGTATCAACGCAAAGGGTACGGGGCAGTTCGAAAGGACGCTCATCGTGGCTGACGAGGGCTCTTATGTGAGCTATATGGAGGGTTGTACGGCACCTATGCGTGACGAGAACCAGCTTCATGCGGCTGTGGTCGAGATCATCGTGGAGAAGGATGCCGAGGTGAAATATTCCACCGTGCAGAACTGGTATCCGGGAGATGCGCAGGGCCGGGGAGGAATCTTCAATTTCGTGACCAAGAGAGGAATCTGCAAGGGTTCCGGCAGCCATCTTTCATGGACTCAGGTGGAGACCGGCTCGGCCATCACATGGAAATATCCTTCGACAATCCTCAAGGGCGACAATTCGTCATCGGAGTTCTACTCTGTGGCGGTGACCAACAATATGCAGCAGGCTGACACCGGAACGAAGATGATACATATAGGCCGCAACACGCGCAGCCGCATCATCAGCAAGGGTATCTCTGCAGGCCGAAGCCAGAACAGTTACCGTGGTCTGGTCAAGATGCTTCCGGGCGCGGACAATGCGCGCAATTATTCGCAGTGCGACAGCCTGCTTATCGGTTCCCGTTGCGGGGCCCATACTTTCCCTTATATCGAGAACGCCAACAAGACAGCCGTCGTGGAGCATGAGGCGACCACCTCGAAGATAAGCGAGGATCAGCTGTTCTACTGCAACCAGAGAGGTATCGGACCGGAGGAGGCCGTGGGACTGATCGTGAACGGATATGCCCGCGAGGTACTGGCAAAGCTTCCGATGGAGTTTGCGGTCGAGGCGCAGAAGCTTCTGCAGGTCAGCTTGGAAGGCTCTGTGGGTTGATGCTGCTGACAGGAACGAAATGACGGTTAAGCCTTTAAGACCGTCAATTGTCATGTCGAGCGGAGCCGAGACATCTGTAAAATGGAATATTAATGGAATTTTGGAATATAATATTGTTTGAACTTGGCGGGAAGCCGGTGCTGCTGATAGATCTTCTGTCGGCGGTGTTCGGTCTGACCACCGTTTTTCTGGCAGGCAGGAACCGCAAGTCCAACTTTTATGTAGGCTATGTCTATACGGCGCTGCTGTTCTTCATGTTCTGGCAGAAGAACCTCTATGCCAACCTGATTCTTCAGCCTATATCGTTGGGAATCAATATAATGGGTCAGTACCGCTGGAGCCATCCGAAGAAGTCGGAGGAGAGCGCTTCCGGAAGCGGTGACCTGAAGGTGTCGATGCTTTCGTGGCCGCAGAGAGGCTTGATAGTGGTGCTGGTACTGGTGCTTGCATGGGTGTGGGGCTGGCTGATGAGCATGTTGGGAACCAGATGGTTCGTGGGAGTATTCCCTGCGAATCCTCTGCCTTACCTCGACTGCTGCGTGACAGTGCTTATCCTTACGGCACAGACTCTGTCAGCTCTGAAGAAATGGGACTGCTGGGTGGCATGGCTTTTCGTGAACATCGCCAACCTGACCCTTTACCTGAAGGCCGGACTGGTGTTCATGCCGATAGTCAGCTGTCTCTACCTTGTGAACGGCATCTGGTCGCTTTTCACATGGTACAGACTTTACAGAAAGGATGCATAGTCCCGTTTGTCCACGTCAGGTCCCGTTTGGGTGGACAAATGCAGAAATAAGTGGTATATTTCCATGGAAACAGGCCTTTTCGTGGATAAGCAAGGCAAAAACGATGGATTCTCCACCAAAACATGGGTTTTCGTGGACAAAAGTATGAATAGAAGAGTTTTTATAAAGTTATGAGCGATATATTATTGAAGATAGAAGGCCTCAGGGCGTCGGTTGAGGACAAGGAGATCCTCAAGGGAGTCGATCTGGTCATCCGCAAGGGTGAGATCCATGCTGTGATGGGTCCGAACGGAGCGGGCAAGAGTACTCTTTCGGCAGTTCTTGCCGGCAAACCGCAATTTACGGTTACGGCCGGTACGATAGAGTTCATGGGACAGGACCTGCTTGAAATGTCTCCCGAGGAGCGTGCATGGGCGGGAATATTCCTTTCGTTCCAGTATCCGGTGGAGATACCGGGAGTGACGATCACGAATTTCATGAAGACTGCTGTCAATGCTCATCGCGTAGGCAAGGGTCTTGAACCTCTCAAGGCAGGAGATTTCCTGAAGCTTCTTCGCGAGAAGATGGCATTTGTGCAGATGAAGCCGGAATTTGCAAAGCGTGAAGTAAATGTGGGCTTCTCCGGAGGAGAGAAGAAGCGTAACGAGATATTCCAGATGGCCATGCTCGATCCGACTCTCGCCATCCTTGACGAGACCGACAGCGGACTGGATGTGGATGCTCTGCGCATAGTGGCAAACGGCGTCAATGCACTTCACACTCCGGAGAAGGCGGCAATAGTCATCACCCACTACCAGAGACTTCTGGACTACATCGTGCCGGATGTGGTTCATGTGCTCAAGGACGGACGCATCGTCAAGACTGCGGGCAAGGAACTCGTGGCTGAAATCGAGGAGAAGGGTTACGATAATCTGTAGGATATGGAAGAATTGACAGTAGTTAGGTGCAGTAAATTGCATAGAATATATGTCCTGGGAGGTCGTGGTACTTGTTGTTCCGATCCACAATCAAGATCAAACGACCGTCCGACCGCTATATGCAATATGGATATTCCACAGACTATCGTGGTGGAGAAGGACGCGAGGGTTGATGTCGTTCTGGTAGTCTTTCCGGATGTGGACTGTGACATCAGGATGGATGTACATCTGGTAGGTGAGGGAGCGGAGGCCAATATCTATGGTGCCTATGTCTGCGGCGGCAGCGAAAAGGTGAAGATTGCCGTGGATATGTACCATGATGTGCCTCACTGCAATTCACGTCAGCTTTTCAAAGGCATTGCCGGAGGTGCTTCCAAGGTCGATTTCTACGGAAAGATAACAGTTGCACAGGATGCTCAGAAGACCGAGGCTTACCAGGAGAACCACAATCTTCTGCTTTCTGACGGAGCCAAGGTCGATACCAAGCCGCAGCTTGAAATATATGCAGACGATGTGAAATGCTCGCACGGAGCCACCATCGGCCGCCTCAACGAGGAGGAGCAGTTCTATATGCGTTCACGCGGAATCAGTCTTGAAGATGCGAAGGTGCTTCAGATGATTTCATTCGTTGCTCCTGTGCTTGAAAACATCGAGGATGAGGCTCAGCGTGAGGTCATTGCTGCCAATCTTGAGACTGCCATCCGCAATCTTGTGAAAACCACTCTTTGATTATGAGACAGGAAGTTATCATACGCGATACCGCCGACCTTGACAGGGCTGCCGCCGAATTTCTTGAGAAGATAGGTGACAACACTCTTGTGGCGTTCTTTGCTCCGATGGGAGCCGGCAAGACCACCTTCACGACAGCCATCTGCAAGGCTCTCGGAGTCACGGATCCGGTCGGATCACCGACTTTCGCCATCGTGAACGAGTATCTGCGTGCAGACGGCGACTACATGTATCATTTTGACTTCTACAGGATCAACCGTCTTTCCGAAGCCATCGACATAGGTCTGGACGATTATCTCTACAGCGGCTGTCTCTGCATAATGGAATGGCCGGAAAACATAGAGGAACTTCTTCCGGAGGACACATTGCGCGTGACCATCACCGTCAATCCGGACATGTCACGCACGCTCAGCTGGGAACAGTAGGAATGAAGACAATAGAAGTCGTTGCGGCAGTCATCCTGAGAGAAGGAAAAGTATTCGCCACCCAGAGAGGCTATGGGGAGTGGCAGGGCTGGTGGGAATTCCCGGGAGGCAAGATCGAGCCGGGCGAAACCCCTCAGGAGGCTCTGATACGTGAAATCCGTGAGGAACTCGATGCCGAAATCTCTGTCGGTGACCTGCTCGAAACAGTGGAATGGGATTATCCTGCTTTTCATCTGACAATGCACTGTTACATCTGCACTCTCAAGTCTGCCTCCCTTCATCTCAATGAACACGAATCCGCTGCATGGCTTACCCGTGAAACCATTCATTCAGTCAAGTGGCTTCCCGCCGATGAAGGACTGGCAAGCAAGATCAAAGACCTGCTCCAGCTACGACATCGTTGAAATCGGCCGTATAATCTCCCGGTACGCCTTAAGATAGTTCGATTCCCGTCCGGAGCACAAGGGTGGTCATTCGGGGGAGGAGATGCTGAGGGAGCAGATCGGGCCGTTGAATTTCAGGGTATCGTGCCGGTTGTCCTTCCAGATTATGGGGCGGGAGCCGGTCATTGATGACAGGCCGACATAGAGGTTGCCTTCATGGATTGCTGCAGGATTGTTCCCGATGCAGGAATAACCCTCCGGCATCATGTATGTCCTTCCGCTTTTGAATATCATGCCTCGGCCGGAGGATTCCGGATTCAGGATGCAGCAGACTTCTTCTTCTGATGCAGTCACTGCGGACAGGGTAAGTCCTGTCTCGAAAAGCATGTACTGACCGCCGTCGATCCATATTCCGCTGAAAAGTCTGTCTCCTCCATATGAATACAGACCTTCTGTCCCGATGGAACTGCCTGCAGCAAACAGTCTGCAAGACAGCATTTCGGCTCCATACGGCAGGATGATGACTTTTTCTTCTTCTCCATCGATCAGTTCCATTGTATTCCACGGACCTGCAGAAACAAGGGCACATGTCTGCCCGTCATGCGACATCAGGTCCCATACTCTCGATGTCTCCTTGGAAAACCTGACAGGAGTCGTGACACCGTTTCGTGCCATGTAGAAACTGTCGGAGCTTCCTGATGAGGTGGTGACAGGCTGACAGAAGGCGAAACATATCTTGCCGGCGTCTATGTGAAGCCTGCCGAAAGCATATCCTGTCTTCCTTTCTATCACTGAAGTCCCGTTCTTCCTGTATATGAATCCTTCGCCACTATGCGGAATCCCTAACGTATATATGTCATTATCGTTGACGATCATGTCTGCAATGATTTCCTTCCCCACATATTTAAGCAATGTCTTTCCGTCTTTTTTCACGACCGTGTGGCTGTCTCCTGAGAAAAAGGTATATAAATGACCGGCTACGATTCTGTGCATATCCGGATCGGGACTGACTTCGTGTCCGTCGCCGACAGGAATCTTAAGCATAGGTGCACCGTCTGCAAAAACGGCAAGCGAGCATCTGACATTCTCTATGTCGCCCCCTCCTTTCCAATCGTACCCTTCAGGGTATTCCAACCCGCTTACATATAATATGTTTTCTCTTTCCCCGTCGATGATCAGCCCCGGACCGGCCCAGATGTCTTCATCCTTTTCGTTCTCCGGTCTGTCGATCTCGATGATCCGTGTGCATCCGCTCAAGATTGCCATAACTATCAATAATCCCGTCCCTCTCATCTTTTTTTCAGTCAAATAACGTAAAAACCGTCTTTCACACCAAATGAAAGACGGTCATTTCGTCACAATTTTCTCTTTTTTATGTTTTTTTCTCTTTTTTGAGGTCTGAAACAGAATTGTTGCGAGATGAAAATCATGATTTTGATATGAGATTGTCCTTGATGTATCTGTCGATTTCTTTTCTGTAGCTGTCAGATACAGGGATGGAAGTGGAGCCTATGCAGATGTCGCCGAAGGAGTCGATTGATGTTATCTTGTCCAGAGCTACGATGTAGGAACGGTGCACGCGCATGAATCTTTCGGCGGGAAGCATTTCTTCGATTGCCTTCATGGTGATATGTATCACTAAAGGATCCTCTTCTGATTCCAGATGCATCATCACATAGTCTTTCATTCCTGCGATATAAAGAACCTGATTATGGTCTATGCTTCTGTACTCACCGTCCACCTTTATGAATGACCTGTTGTTCCTGCATCCGGCCTCTTCCGATCTTGAAGCCGCCTGACGCATCTGGATCCATTTTTCCGCCTTGTTTACTGATTCAAGGAATTTCTGATATCGTATCGGTTTAAGAAGGTAGTCAAGCGCCTCGACTTCATAGCTTTCAAATGCATATTGCCTGAAGGCAGTCGTGAATACGATTCTGGTCTCTGACGGCAACAGACGCGACAGTTCCAGCCCGTTGAGGTCAGGCATCTGTATGTCAAGAAACACAAGATCCGGCTTCTCTTGTCTGATGGACGAGAGTGCGAGAACAGGATCTGTAAAGGTTCCGATGAGTTTAAGGGATGGTGTCTTGCGGGCATAAGCGGCAAGCATTTCCACAGCCAGAGGCTCATCATCGACCACTATGCATCTGATTTTAGACATGTATTCCGATATTTTGTATTCTCACTAAAACTATATATACGCCGTCTTCTGTAAAATTCTTGTATGAATATGCATCATGGTACAGAAGTTCAAGCCTTCTTTTCATGTTTTCAAGGCCGATTCCTGATCCGCTGAAATCTGTAGTGCATTTTTCAAGCAGACTGTTTTCGCACGAGAAGACAAGGTCGTCACCGTCCATTCCAAGATCTATCTTGACAAAGGATTCCTTATGAGCGGACGTTCCGTGTTTGAATGCATTCTCTATCAGGGAAATGAACAGGAGAGGGGAGATCATGAGGTCTTTTGTGAACTTGTCGAAACGGGTTTCTATCCTGGTGGAATCGTTGCAGCGCAGAGCCATCAGGTCTATATAGTTCTTCATGAACTCGACTTCGTCACAGATCCTCACTTTTCTCACATTGCTCTCGTACAGGGCGTAGCGGAGCAGTTCACTCAGCTGTCCGATGCTCTCCTGGGCCTTGTCCGGGTCGATCTGGGTCAATGATGATATGTTGTTCAGTGTGTTGAAAAGGAAATGCGGATTCAACTGGTTCTTCAGCCAGTTGAGTTCGGCTTCGGCATTACGTCTGCGCTCCTCCTCTATCTTATGCTTCTCTTCGTTCCATCTCATCACATACTTCAGACCTACAGGCATTGCCACAATTACTGCATAAAATATGATTTTCAGTACGACTCCTCCAATCGCTATCCAGAGGAACTTTGCATCAGGGAAGGCCTCTATCACTTCTTGAGGAATATCCGGTATGAATCCGTCTCTTATGACAGGCAAGGCGATGAGAAAGAGTATTATCGCAGAATTTATTATATAGAAATATTTTCTTTTGCTGGAGAAAAGCAGCAATGGGATTAGCACACAATAATTTATGGTATATACCAGAAATGCCGGCAGCAGAAGTTGGGTAGTCAGGTGGAATGTTGCTCCGAACGACTGTATGTCCGATGCAATGAAATACCATACGGCAGAAGGCAGTATGAAAAGGCAGGCCCAGATGAGACCCTGGGCCGTGTTGATTATGATATTGCTCTTCCTGTTGGTCATGTTTCGCTCCCGTTTTACTGCAAATCTAA
>JAFUQW010000109.1 GCA_017472115.1 Bacteroidales bacterium
ATATGTCGCGACTTTGCCTTCTGAGTCATCGCCCGGAGTCGTCCAGCCGGTCGGATGAAAGGCCACGAAATACACAGGAGGAGCCGCATCACCGTCCTTGCCATATATGGCGGCACTCAGGAGCTGGGGATCTCCGCTTCGGAAAGTGGCAGTGGTGTGTATGGCGACCTTGCCGCCGTCCTGACTTCCGTCATAAGGATTACCTTCACTATATTCTTCATGCTTAAATACATAAGCATCCGTAGATCCCCACACATCAGCAGAAAGGACATTGTCCGAAGCCGGGTGATATGTGTCCCCGTCAGAAGCTTTATCCGGCATATAAGGGGAACGGGTAGCTTCCGACATCTCCACCGCTGCAGACAGCCATATCCTGCTGCCCTCATCAGCCTGTTCAGGCACGACATGGCCGGCACAGGAGCACAGACAGAACAACAGAATCGTATATGATGACCTTTTCATCTTACTCTACATCTATTTCATTCTTATAATCGACAACATCCCATTCCTCGACCCGGACCTTGAAGAGAATTTCTTCGTCTGCCTCTCCGAGATTGAGGGTATAGGTATATTTCATTCCTGCTTCCCACTTTTCGGGCAGACCTTCGGCAGCAAGGCTCACCTTATGGTCATAAACCTCTCCACCTAATCGACTGCCGATTATTCTCAGCTTGACATCATTCTCGACATCGGAATCATCTTTATCCATATCCTGAGGCATGACTATATAAGGCCCTCCGATATGGGAGTTGAAGTTGAGTTCGTCACTCGGCACATCCGCCATCACACTGATATACAGGCTGTCAGCCCCTGTATGAGTCAATCCCCAGTCAGAACCGTCATATGAATACTTTCCTTCAAAGCCGATATTCTTGACGGTCAGGCTTTTCAGCTTCATACGATAGGATTTCCCAAGATCGAAGTACAGGGCTGCGAAAGGATGGCGGAACTGCAGCTGCACGCCACCTTTCTCGTCTTGTTCAGCCTTGTCCTGACCGGGTGTATAGGCATATATGAATTCCTTAAGGGTCTCCTGATTCGGAATTGTCTCAGAAAGAATCTTATCGTCATATTTAGCACTGGTAGGATCCAGTGCTGATTCAATGTATGCATAGAGAGGCAGGCTGAAGCTGAACCAAGGTTGACCGTCGGTATAGCCCTTGTCGGTCACAGCCGCCTGTGAAGCGTCCATCGGCATATGGGCGAAGAAATTCAGCTTTTCATCCTTAGGCCAATAATAATCGAAATAATTGATCAGGCCGCCTGACATCGTGGCAAAGCGCCAGTCTCCTGCAGCCTTGAAGTAGTTCACTCTTGCATCGGCTATATACTGCTTGCCGGCATTCGGACCGTTGCCTGCTGCGACATAGGCACTTACAGTGAAGTCACCTCCGCCGATTTCCTCATTGAGAAGAGAAGCCGCTCCCTCGAACAGGGTCGCACGGGTCTGAGGCACATCTATGATGAGCCTTATCGCGTTTTCGCTGTCGGTACGCAGTCCCTTTTCCGAACAGGAAGCCAGAAGAAGGACGGCCAAGACTATGTATCTGAATGTTCTAATCATCTTCCTCAATAAGTTCGTGCATGAATTTCACATCATCGATTCCGACCGTAAGGGTATAGGTGTAGCTTCGTCCGGGCTCTATGCGGGTCTTGAGAGGCACGGTGCGGAGCTTCTGGACTATGTATGTGCCGGCAAAGGTCGTGTATCTGTATTCGACGGTGACGAAGGTGTCCAGTTCCTGCGGGACAACCATACGGTAATCCCCGATCGGCTGCGGAAGAGGACCTGCATCCTCGCTCCCCTCGAAGAAAGTCTGAGGCATGAGGCTTTCTTCAAGCGTCCACTGAGGGGTCCGCAAAGAATGGAAAACGCCCTTGTGACGCATCGCATCGATCGTTATCCTGCTGATGGTGATCTTCTCGTCATCTTCCACCCTGTGCTTGATCCTGAAATCGATCCTGCTGAGCGCATGCTCGAATTCCAGCTGCACAACCCATCCGTTGCTGATCTTGTGCATATCGGCATGAGGGCGGGTATAGAGCAGGTCGGTCTGCTCTTCGGCCACGTCGGTACTCCAGCTGATGCCGTCCTCCTTGTCACATCCGCAAGCCTCGTCGTAAGGCGAATATGCAAGGAAGGTCAGGCTGCTGTGGTCCGCCGGCCAGTTGACCTGTCCGGACAGTCCCCAGAGGGTATCCTTGACTGTGTCACGGAGGGTCGTGTCGGTAATGAACACCTCCATGCTGACAGCCTCGGACAGAGGGATGAACTCTTCAGCCGCATCGGAATCTTCTTCCCAGGTCTTTCCCTCCGGAAGCGCCCATGCAGCAACGCCGAAAGTCTCGTCCGTAGGGAATCTCTCCACATCCTCATGAGCGACATGCATGTACATCTCCGGCTGGAACATCAGACGAAGCTCGGGATTATATTCCTGAGGCCTGTCGATAGCGCAGCCGGTCAGCAGTAACGCCGCCGCGACAAGAAGATATGAGTGCAAGGTTTTCATCGTAATCTGCACCCTCGCAGGCGGTCAGGCCTGCGGGGGCGGTAAGGGTGTTATGGATTTGTTACCTGATTGTCAACGGTAACTTCTGCACTTTGAGATCTGTCCACTCATCTACTTTTGGTGCGAACTCAATCTTGTCAAGATTCAGGGTTATATTATATGTATAAATGTTACCTCTTAACCACGACGTAATATCATTATCATTATCATTATCCCTTGATAACTCAGCTTCAACATAATTATTTTCAATCCATTTATCTGTTTCCATCTTATCATGCTTGAGCTTATATTTAACTTGAATAGTCACGGTTCCATCAGTTCCGTCATGCACCAATGTCTGAGGAAGAAGAATAAGATTTGCACCATTAGTTTTACCGTCTGCAACATCATACGATGCAACCAAATCTGTAGAATTGATTGTCAAACCATCTCCTGAATATGCTGTATAATTCCTGATAGTATTTGTTGACCAATCCGCAGGATCTGCCACACCTGTTGAAGCTTTTGCGTTGCCACTTTCGTTAAGACCTTGATTAAAATTGCCTTTTGAATGAACGTTTTTCAATACGACTTCCTGTACAACAAAAGTATATTTAGGTCCGCCATTATCCACCAGATCAGATGCAGCCTTAAACTTAAAGCGTATCGCAGATAATGCATGCTTGAAAGACAATTCAACACCATAATAATTAGAAGGTGTATTAAGTTTTTCATTTGTCGCCTTAGTCTGATCATAAGCCCTATCGCTGAACATCAAATCAACATCTGCCTTATCACCGACGACATAGTTCTTAAACTGAATACCATTTATCGTATGAGCTACATAATTATCCTGATCGACTTCTGTTGTATTTGTCAATGATGGATAATAAGCCACAAAAGTCATCTTACCAGTCTTAGGCCAGTAATAATCATTTTTGGAACTTGTTACCCATGAAGGATATTTAGTACCATTTTCATAAAAATCGTCGTCTTTAGTCACTTCTACATTTTCCATATATGTATATGTGGCTTCATTATCAAAACCAGGGTATTCTGACGGATGATAATAACCATAGACAGAGAATGAACCGGTAATGTTTGCCGTAGTAACCAAATCCACACTTCTGGTGTTCACACCAACCACCGGCGGAGCGAAAGTGATCTCATGCTGATCGGTCACAGAAGGAGCAGGCTCGTTCTTGACGCAGCTGACAAGGGCAACGCCTGCCATTGCTGCAAGGATTAATAACTTTTTCATAATCTTGAAGGTTTAATTGTTTGTAATTTATTTGTTGTTTATAGTTTTTCTTTAATTCAGATCCTTCGCTTCGCTCAGGATGACAGGTGGAGGTCATGTATTCGTCAGATCGTTATGTCGGCATTCACATCGCCCCATTCATCCACTCCGGGGCTGAATCCGCCTCCGCCGCCGGAAGCAGGAGGAGGATCGGGAATCTCTATCGTATGGTCAAGCAGAAGCCATTGGTTCTCAACAGCTTCCTTTGTTGCAAACACATGTGTCACATCCAATGTCTCGCTATGTGACTCGCCATAGACAGTCATGAAGTCGAAGGTGATCTCGAGCTTGTTGACAGCGTCAGGGATCTTACCGAACGTGCTGAATGTCGTATATACGGTCATGGACTCACCGTCGTCAGACTTCACCATGCCCGCCGCAGGACTCTCGCCCGGCTGCATCTCGAAATAGACTGTGACAGGATCGCCCTCATCCATGCCGGCTCCGTTCACCCATGCTGATCCGGAAAGACCTGTCATAAGGCCAACTGAAGATGTGGCGTATTCCATACCCTTGACCTTTATCTGGAGATAATAGGACTTCACGATGGATGACGCCTTGAAAAATTCCCCTTCCATTGTGGTGAGGGTGTCGATATTCTCGATATACGGAACATATACTTTTCCGCAGTTGGATGCGAAAAGATGGTCAGGGTCATAGACTATCCTCTCCGGAATGGACGCCTGCCCGGATTTTCCCTGTCTCTTGGCGCGGCTGGCGATCTTGGTACGGAGATGGGAGGCTATCTCATTGGTATATGCCTTGGCATTGAGATGGTTGTTGGATTCACGTATGATGGTGGATTCGGTGTCGAAGTTGTAGGCCATCATCGTGTATGTACCCGGATCGGCGATTATATATCCGTCATAAAAGACTCCCCTCTCATCCTCTCCTCTGTTCCTGAGGAATCTTTCCGCCCGCACATCACCGGTCTCGGGATCCGCCAGAACTATACGGAGCACGTCAGGGGAATCATACAGCGGCCTTACATAATCCTCGTTATAGAAACCCTTGGTGACATTGAGAATCTGTTCATCTACATATACGCGCACATAATGCGTGTTGCAGAGGTCCACCAGAGGACGCTTTTCGCACGCTACAGCCATCAGGAGGGCAAGTGCCAGGAATATGTTACCGAGCCTTCTCATCTGCCACCTCCTGTCTTGACCGTGAAAGGAAACACAAGGCTGATCTCGGCCTTGGTCGGGCCGAAATAATGAAGCCGTCCGGCGCTGTTGTCGTCCTTGATGAGGTACGACCAGTCGTCGGTAGGGACATAATGCTGATACGGGATATTGGCGTATCCCGCACTGATGGAAAATTCAAGATTGATATGTCTGCCTATCGGCATCGCATAGCCATAGGTCAGTCCCGCACTCCAGAAACTGTACTGATAGCAGCCGATCTTGCGTCCTATCTGGAAGTCTCCGTGGCCACCCCATGCATTGATTCCGATGAAGTGGCCGGTCAGGGCATCCCTTTCCTTGTAGCCATGATGTGCCGGAAGAGGCTTAGGAGCGAACCACCAGCGGAACTCGCCTCCGAAGGTCAGGAACTGGAGGCAGAACCGGTTGCCCTTGCCTGACCACCACGGCGTATGTTGCTCATACAGGACAGAGAAATGCCTGTTGATCGGCGCCTCGACGGCAAAGTTGACTGCCGTAGCGGCATCATAAAGGAGGTTGGTCTTGAGTGCCAGGATTGTGCGCGTCTTTTCAGGAAGGACAGGCGGCGGGGACGGAGGCAGGGTGTCTATAAGCTCTGCACCGGTTTCGAGACAGCCTTCGATCGGCTTGAGTTGCGGAAGGAAGTCTATGATCCTCTTTTTCTTGAGTACGACAATGGTCACGGCATGGCGGGAGGTGTTCATGTTGTCCCTGATGAGGATACGCCATGTGAGGCTGTCAGGCTCCATTGTCCTGAGGCGGGTCTTTTTCTCCCAGTTGGAAAGATCTGATTCGAGGAGTTCGAGAAGTTCCTTTCTGTTGCGTCTCTGATAATTGTCGCGGATATCCTGAGTGAAGGCATCCCAGTCCTCACCTTTCGCTACGGTCTGGATATTTATGCCCCCCCCAATGCCCGGAATCGATCTCAGGAAGTCAGCGACAGTCTCTGCTCGTCTGTGGGAGAGCCGGAGGTTATAGACTTCATGTCCCAAAGGCGATGACGCACCTTCTACGAGAATGGAACTGATGGCATTGAGTGAATCGCGGTCGATTTCCGAAAGGGCCTTCCTGATGGATGCAAGGGAGGCGCGGTTGTCCATATAGTTGGAATCCACGACACCTACGTCGTGGCGGAACCAGATGTATGTCTTGGTAAGAGTGTCGAGTTCAAAGTTGGTCAATGCTTCGACAGGTATGCCGTGCTCAAACACGGTTTGAGAGTGCGCAGAAAAGCTCAATCCGCACATCACCACTAACAACATACATAATATTTGCACTAACCTGTGCATAACCTAAACCTCCGAATTTCAAAGATAATAAAAAATCTTTACCCCCCCCATTTTTGTGACCTAATTTAGAAAAATGTGACATTTTGTGAAAAACTCTGTGACTACAAGGCAATGCGTCCATACATTGACATCGCAGAAAAGACCAAAGCCGATGCAATGAAACAGATCGACGATGCTTGGGGAATGTAAGAAAAGTTTAAATTTGCACTATATATAATATAAGGTATAGGACGGACATGAAGACAACAGAAATTACTGACGCAAACGTAACTGAACTGTTTGATAAGATAACAGCTCTGATTGAGGAAGCCAGACAAAGAGTTTCGACTACTGTCAATATTGCAGAGGTGTACACAAAATACAAT
>JAFUQW010000110.1 GCA_017472115.1 Bacteroidales bacterium
GAACAGAGAAGTTAAGCTCACCATCGCCGATGGTACTGCCCCACCAGGTGGGAGAGTAGGTAGCTGCCACTTTTTTATACGAGACCCTGATGTCAAAAGCATCAGGGTCTTTTCGTATGCAGCAGCGTGAACCGTGTGTGTCGCATAAGTCATTGTCAGACATGCATTTGTGCATTTATCCCCCACCTGAAACCGGTACCCCGTAATTGCTTAACCTACTGGATATCAGTTTGTTGGCTGAATCACACTTTCCGTGTTTCAGTCATCGATGCCTGTTTCTCCTCTTTTCCTCCTCAGACAGTACCGCATTCATCCTCATAAAACAGGAATAGACAGTATCAAAATACATCATAACATTTCTGATGATAAAAATTCAAACAGTTTCCAAAATTGTATCTACTTCTTAACTTTCGCATCTGCGAAAGTACCTTATTTAGAGACCTCCAGGTCGATAGTAAGTCCCCTTTCCGAGAAAGGGGATAGGTAACGTAAACAAGGAAAGTGTGAGTATATACTTCTTTTTGATTGCAAAAGTGGCAGAAGTGCTGTCATAAGTAGCAGATTTTTTGCTATTTTTGTAAATTGTACTGATTTTTGAATAGTTCTGTCCTACAGGCAGACCAAGAAACTGTTTAATGAAATATTATGATGTGTTTTCGAGAAGATTCAATCCTTAAAGGCTTTTCCTCCTTGCAGTTCGGCAGAATCAAACAAGTTTAATTCTGCTCTCGCAAACTTCGTCGGTTTTCTGATTTAGAGGAGGAAAGCGGATAAAAACATATAACAGGCGAATTGATTTATTCAGTTTCAACAATTAATAATTAAAGTTTAAACCGTTTCTAATAACCTTTTAATATTGGAGTTATGATAACATTCGGTTACAGAAATAAATTTAATGGTCTTATAAGGGCCTTGACAGCGATCGCCATAGGCGTGGTCATGGTGGTCAGCAAGACCAACGCACTCGAGCTCGCTGTGAGGATCATTGCGGCATTCCTTCTTTCTTCGGGCCTTGTCTCGTTTTTTATCGGATATAAGAACAAGCAGAACGGAACCATGGGCCTGATGGGCTTCAATGGAGGTGTTGATATTCTACTCGGTGTGCTTCTTTTCATCTTCCCCGGCTTTGTGGCAGGTCTTATGATATACATAATCGGATTTGCTTTGCTCGGATTCGGAATATTTCAGCTTGTCGCCCTTTTCAGTGCCAACCGGGTGATGAAGGTTGGTGGCGGCAGTTTCATACTTCCTGTGCTTGTCACATTAGCCGGAGGCTTCCTTGTGCTCAGACCTTCCTTCATAGGTGAGGCCATAGGAGTCATTGCAGGAGCTGCTCTCATCGTTTATGGTGCTTCCGAGCTTCTGGCATCATGGAAGATGAAGAAGGCGATTGACGAGTACGATGAATACGAGAAAGTTGACGAGCAGTAGGGTATGATTCCTCAAGAGACGGTAAACAGGATTCTGGATGCGGCTCAGATCGTGGATGTTGTTGGTGACTTCGTGACTCTCAAGAAGCGCGGAGCCAACCATATCGCATGCTGTCCGTTCCATAATGAAAAGACTCCCTCTTTTTCTGTCTCAGCATCAAAGGGAATATACAAATGTTTTGGCTGCGGAAAGTCCGGTACTGCCGTGGGTTTCGTAATGGAGCATGAGAATATGACTTATGTCGAAGCTCTGAAGTACCTTGCCAGAAAGTATCATATCGAAGTAGTGGAGAAGGAGGAGAGTGCAGAAGAAATAGCTCAGCGACAGCGTCATGAAAGTCTGCTCCTTGTGTCTGAATTTGCGGGAAAGTTCTTTCAGGATAGCCTTGGTACTCAGGAAGGTCAGGCAATTGCCTACCAGTATTTCCGCAGCAGGGGACTTGAGGACGAGACTATAAGGAAATACGGGCTGGGATGGGCGCCGCTCAGCAGAAAGGCTTTGTCGGACAAAGCTCGCGAGGCAGGATACAAAGAAGAATTCCTGATAGAGACCGGATTGAGCATAAAGTATGATGACGGTCGTCTTGTTGACCGTTTCTATGACAGGGTCATGTTTCCGATCCACTCCGTAAGCGGACGTGTCATAGCTTTCGGAGGCCGTACCCTCAAGACGGACAAATCGGTTGCGAAATATGTCAATTCTCCGGAAACGGAAATTTATGTAAAGAGCAAGTCGCTATACGGAATATATTTCGCGAAAAATGCGATTTCCAAGCATGACAGGTGTATTCTTGTGGAGGGTTACCTCGATGTCCTGTCTATGCACCAGCTTGGAATCACCAATGTCGTGGCCTCAAGCGGCACGTCTTTGACAGTCGATCAGATCCGTCTTATACGTAAGTTCACTAGTAATGTCACCATAATCTATGACGGTGACGGAGCAGGAATAAAGGCTGCCCTGCGTGGAATCGGTCTGGTGCTTAAGGAGGGCATGAATGTGAAGGTCGTTCTTTTGCCTGACGGTCAGGATCCGGACGATTTCGCGCGCAGACATACTTTGGAGGAAGTGGAGGACTATATATCCCGTAATGAGCAGGATTTCATAGGTTTCAAGACTGACCTTCTTCTGGATGAGGCTGGAAACGACCCGATCAAGAGGGCCGGACTCATCAATGACATAGCTGATACTATAGCACTCATTCCTGATGCCGTGGTCAGAGCTGTGTATGTGAAGACCAGTGCTGCAAAGTTCGATATAGACGAGCAGATTCTTGCAGAAAGGGTGAGCCGTTCCAGGACCGATATGATTCTTGCCGACCGTAAGCAGCTGGAACGCCAGCGTGAGGTTGCGGAACGCGGAAGGAATGCGGCAGGCCCGGTGTCTGACGGTTCGGTGCCTCCTACGTCGGATATGGATTATATGCCTGCAGAAGATTATGGAGCTGTAGAGGATGTATGGCCCGTACCCGATGTGATGGCTCCTGCAGAGGGAATGCGCCTGGAAGAGCCGTATCTGGCTCCATGTGAGCGCGACCTTCTGAAATTCATCCTTGAAGAAGGATGTACGGCATTGGAGTTCGACAGGGATTCGAAGTTCTATGTAGAAGGAGAATCGTTCAATGTGGCGGAATTCATAGACGGGATTCTCGCAGATGATGATGCCTCCTTCGTGAATACGGCCTACAGGATTGTATATGACGAATATTTCAGGATGTATGATGAAGGCTTGAGTCAGCAGCAGATTCAGACGCGTCTGCTCAACAGCATGGATGCAAAGATCTCGGATGTGGCAAAAGAGCTGCTGATAGACAAATACCAGATCACGGTCAAGAACTACGAGCAGTCCCTGACTGCTGTTTCGACAAGACTGGTGCAATATATACCTAAGACTCTGATGACCTACCAGTGCAAGAAGGTGGAGCTTATCCTTAAGGAACTGACAGCCGAGCTTGCTTCAGCGACAGACCCGGTGCGTCAGGTGGAAATCATGGAGAAGATGGGGGAATATAATCGCGCCCGCACACGTCTGAACAATGAGTTGGGACGCGTATAGCCAGAGCGAAGCCTACACCCTGTCATCCTGAGCGAAGTCGAAGGATCTATAAATGAAAATGTTTAAAAAATAATAATATATGAGCAAGAAATTCAACAGAACGCTTGTGACCTGTGCGCTTCCATACGCCAACGGTCCTGTGCATATCGGCCATCTGGCCGGTGTATATGTGCCTGCAGACATTTATGTGCGGTACCTGAGAATGAGGGGAGAGGATGTGCTTTACGTCTGCGGATCGGATGAGCACGGTGTGCCTATCACCATCAAGGCGCAGAAGGAGGGATGCACTCCTCAGGACATCGTGGACAGGTATCACAGGATAATAAAGGATTCATTCACAGGTCTCGGAATCAATTTCGACATATATTCGAGGACTTCGTCAAAGACTCATCACAAGAATGCGGCAGAGTATTTCCGCAAGCTCTATGATGAAGGTAAGTTCATCGAGAAGGTGAGCGAGCAGTACTATGACGAGGAGGCAAAGACCTTCCTTGCAGACCGTTATATCACCGGAACATGTCCTCGCTGCGGTGCAGAGGGAGCATACGGTGACCAGTGCGAGAAGTGCGGCGCCACACTCAGCCCGGACGAACTCATCAATCCGAAGTCGGCCCTCAGCGGCGGCGAGCTTGTGAAGAAGGAGACCAGGCACTGGTATCTTCCTCTCGACCAGTATGAGAAATGGCTCTCTGAGTGGATTCTTGACGGACACAAGGAGTGGAGGAGCAATGTATATGGTCAGTGCAAGAGCTGGATCGACGGC
The DNA here is from genome assembly GCA_017472115.1 of Bacteroidales bacterium. The sequence goes on from JAFUQW010000110.1 coordinate 4,247, forward strand.
GGCCTTCAGCCTCGTGCCGTGAGCCGTGACCTCAATTGGGGAGTGCCAGTCCCGGTGGAAGGATCCGAGGGCAAGGTGCTTTATGTGTGGTTCGACGCTCCTATCGGATATATATCCAACACCCAGGAACTTCTTCCTCAGAGCTGGGAGAAGTGGTGGAAGAGCGAGGACACCAAGCTCGTTCATTTCATCGGAAAGGACAACATCGTGTTCCACTGCATCGTGTTCCCTTCAATGCTGAAGGCAGACGGAACCTATATCCTCCCGGATAATGTCCCTGCAAACGAATTCCTCAATCTCGAGGGTGACAAGATTTCGACGTCACGCGGATGGGCCGTATGGCTTCACGAGTATCTCGAGCAGTTTCCGGGTCAGCAGGATGTGCTTCGTTATGTGCTCACAGCCAATGCTCCGGAGACCAAGGACAACGATTTCTCGTGGAAGGATTTCCAGGCACGCAACAACAGTGAGCTCGTGGCCATTCTCGGCAATTTCGTCAACCGTGCAGTAGTGCTTACGCATAAATATTTCGACGGTAAGGTTCCTGCAGACCTCAAGCCTGAGGCGATCGATGCAGAGACACTTGCTCAGATCGAGCCTCTCAAGGCAGAGATGCAGCGCTATCTCGACGGCTACAAGTTCCGTGAGGCTCTCAAGGAGGCAATGAACATAGCACGTCTCGGCAACAAGTACCTCACTGACACAGAGCCTTGGAAGGTCGCCAAGACAGACATGGACAGGACTGCTTCGATTCTTAACGTGTCTCTCCAGATCTGCGCTTCTCTTGCGATTGCATTCGAGCCTTTCCTTCCTTTCTCATCGGAGAAACTCCGCTCGATCCTGAATGTCGGAATCTTTGCAGGAACAGATCATCGTGCAGGAGAGGAGGGCGCTGTCAGCGAGAATATATATAAGGCCGGCGAGGGTGCTGCCCTTCATACAACCTCAGAGATTGCCGGTCAGGCCGGCAATGACGTAGTTACTCAGGTTGGCAATGACGTAGTTACTCAGGCCGGCAATGACGTAGTTACTCAGGCCGGCAATGACGTCATTCCCGACTCGATCGGGAATCTCTCATGGAACGATCTCGGCAAGGCATCACTCCTTCCTGCAGGCCATCAGCTCAACCAGCCTGAACTTCTCTTCTCAAAGATCGAGGATGAGGTGGTGAACGCACAGATCGCTCGTCTTGAGACTATCCGTGCCGAGCGTGAAGCAGCTGCCAAGGCAGCAGAGGCTGCTGTGGTCACACCGCAGAAGGATGAGTGCACTTTCGATGACTTCGGCAAGATGGATATCCGTACGGCTACTGTCCTTGAGGCTGAGCGCGTGCCTAAGACCGACAAGCTCCTCAAGCTGACAATCGACACAGGCATCGACACCCGCGTGATCGTGTCAGGCATAGCCGAGCAGTATTCTCCTGAGGAGATGGTCGGCAAGCAGATATGTATCCTCGCCAACCTCGCTCCTCGCAAGATACGCGGCATAGAGTCCAAGGGTATGATCCTGATGGCGCGCCAGAATGACGGCAAGATGCGTTTCATCACTCCACAGGAGACTCTCTGCAACGGTGCTGAGATAGGATAGTGTGCCGGCTAATGTCCTGAACTATAGGGACTTAATGATTTAAGGGGTACCGTTTCGGGGTACCCCGTGAATGTTTAACTAATTGAATTTCAATACATTGCTGACCACATCATACTACCACGACCTGACGAAGTTGAACACTTTCGGAATGAAGGTGAAGACGCGCTGTTTCATTGAATATGATTCGGTAGCTGACCTTATTGATATCGAGTTCGAAGAGCTGGCTCGTCCTGTGCTTCATATAGGCGGTGGCAGCAATCTTCTTTTTACCGATGACTTCAAGGGAACCGTCCTGCATTCGAAGATCAATTTTATCGAAATTATCGACGAGTGCCATGGGGATGCTGTAGAAAAACTGAATCCCTCCAACTCTGACGAGTGGACCCCGACCGTTCATGAGGCCACGGACGGCCACGGTTTTTCAAACCAACCACGAGGCACATCGTCCGAAGATGTTGATTCTACAGATGCCGGAACTGAAAATGCACCGGAGGTAGTGTTGGTTTCCGTAGGTGCTGGAGTGGTTTTTGACGACTTCTGTTCATGGGCGGCGAAGGAAGGACTGTGGGGTGTTGAGAATCTTTCCTATATCCCGGGTGAAGTCGGAGCGTCGGCAGTGCAGAACATAGGGGCTTACGGAGTAGAAGTCAAGGATGTGATCAGGAAGGTATATTGCTATGATACTCAGGAGGAAGAGTTCGTGCACTTCGATGTCAGCGAATGTGCTTACGGCTATCGTGACTCCATGTTCAAGAATCCTGAAATCAAGGGCCGTTACATCGTTACTCATGTGGTATTCGCTCTCAGCCGCACGCCGCAGCCAAAACTTGAGTATGGCCATCTGAAGGAGGCTGTCGCAGAGGCAGTAGGCGGGTCCCGATGTGTTCAGGAGACCCCTTCCAGTGATATAAAAGATTTTACTCGGGTTTTGACACCGGCGCTGATCCGCAAGGTGATAATCAGGATCAGAAAGGAGAAACTTCCGGAGCCGTCCGTGATGGGCAGTGCGGGAAGCTTCTTCAAGAATCCGGTGATAAGTAAAGAACATTTTGCACGCATCGAGGCTATAGCTAAAGCTGAGCATGGCCCTGACTGTAAGGTTCCGCATTATGACCTTCCGGACGGCACAGTCAAGATTCCTGCAGCATGGATGATCGAGCAATGCGGCTGGAAAGGCAGGCGCAGCGGCAACGCCGCGGTATATGACAAGCAGCCTCTGGTCATAGTCAATTATACAGGAGATGCTTATCCGGAAGAGATCATCGGTCTCGAAAAACGTATCATCGACTCAATAAAAAAGCGATTCGACATAGAGCTTCACCCTGAGGTGGAACATGTCTGAACCGCTTTGATATGATCTTTGAAGGACCGTTCCTATTTCAGGACGGTCCTTTCTGCTACCGAACGGAGATATTCTGCCTTTTCCGGTTCGATGCCGCAGTCCGCGACTTCACCCTTGAAGGGTTCTCCCGTGATCATCAGGTAATTCACGCATGCCTTGAGGTATGTTCCGTAGTGAGACTGGTGCTTGTTGTCGGTGTCGAACAGTCTGATTCCCTTGTTCTCATTGTAAACGGTCTCGAAGGCCTTGCCGATAGGTGAGACATCCGCACCGTTCTGAGCCGCCATCGCATTGGCTCCTTCTTCAAGCAGTCTGGTGAAAGTCGCGAAATCTCCGAAGCCGCCGAAACGCTGGGTAGGATATGCCCAGGTCTGCTCCATGATCAGGCGGCAGCCGGGGGAGTTCTCCGTGACCATGCCGGAGATTGTCATATAGTCCTCGGCTACGTGTGCATGTTTCTTCGGATCGGCTGCATATCTTGCAGGGGTCTGGCTCTGGTCCTGAAGGAATGCGATGTCGTAGCCTCCGTCGCGGGCCAACTTGTTCGTGAGTATCCTTCCGGTGTGCTGGCCGAGGGTCTGACCTCCTTTGAGTGCGGCCTTGATGTCGAAGTAATGTCCCTGGCTCCATGCTATTTCCTTAAGCATCGAAGGAGCATTCGAGAAATATGTGAATGAATTTCCGATGCAAAGGATGCGGGTCGTGTCTTCAGGGACATCGGTTCCGTAGTTCTGGACATATGCCCCGTTGAATCCGTGATGAACAAAGCCGATGGCTCCGTCGGCAGCTGTTGCGGATTGAGGAGCACCGCTGCAGGTGAAGTCTCCCACCGCTCTGAAACGTACCTTGAGCTCACCATTGCGTATTCCTTTCGATAGGGTGATCGTCTGATAGACGCTTGTGTATTCGTGCGGTTCTCCCTCACCGATGCCGGAACACAGGAACGAATATTTCAGCTGAGGATCTTCCGGAACATCCATGAGGTCAGCATCAGACGACTTCCATTGTCCGCCTTCAAGATACTCTATGATGAAGTACTTGGGTGACGAAGGGTTGCTTATCAGTGCCGCTTCAATCTCTATGCTGCTGCCCTTCTCTAAGTTTTCCACCGGTATGCAGAAGAGCAGATAGTCGTCCTTTACGAGGGTGCTGACATAAGGATTGCCGTTTATGTCCTTGTATGCGAACGGAATGTCTGCGTTCTGCCCGGACCTGACCGCATCTATATATGCCGGTGACCCGTTCATGGCTCTGATGACATGCGGATCGTCTGTCCAGTTCTCTGCGTAGAGAGGAGTGTTCTGTTCGTTGAATATCCACAGGGCAGGGAATTCGTCCGCCGGAGTCTGTACTGACCGGCATCCTGCCGGTCCTGCCAATGAAAGCACCATGGCTATGAAAGCCGGAATTGGGAAAGTTTTCATGAAGTTATATGTTTATGTTTGAAATATCTGACAAGTTATGTAAAATACCCGTAATTTCCAAGAAGTGCCGTACAGGCTTCGGTTAATTTTGTTTTCCCCCTTTCAATGACTATATTTACAGAAAATTAGAAACTGAATGAATTTTTATCATCAAGATTGTCATGATGTGTTTTCCCGAAAAGACACATAACAGGCAAATAGATTTATTCGGTTTCAACATTTAATATTTTTTCGGAGAAAATTTAAACCTTACTATGAGAAAATCAATTACAGCTTTTGTTCTTGGTGCGGTGTCGTTTCTTCTGGCACTGCCTCTGTCGGCTCAGACTGCTGACAATGTGGCTTATCAGGATGAGTGTGTGCGGTTCACGGTCGTGACTGACGGAGTGGTCCGTCTTGAATGGCAGCCTGAAGGCCGATTTACGGATCTCCCTTCGTTTGTAGCTTCGGAAAGGGATTATCCTCAGACTGATTACAAGGTCCGCAGGAGGGGAAAGACAGTTGAGATCACCACTTCAAAGATGATTCTGTCATATAAGACTGGAACAGGAAGATTCACGGCGGAAAACCTGACTATAAAGGCGGCTGACGGCTTCTTCACATGGAAGCCGGGCATGAAGCAGAAGGAAAATCTGAAGGGTACCTTCCGTACGCTTGACGGACTTGAGGGCGACCTCCAGACCCAGACATGGGTCCAGGATATGAAGCAGGGCGAACATCGCCGGTTCGAGGACGGCGTCATCGCAAAGGACGGATGGACTCTGATCGACGAGTCGGAGAACCTTCTTTTCGACGGCACCGACTGGGCATGGGTGAAGGAAAGGCCGGAAGGCGAATGCCAGGACTGGTATTTCATGGCATACGGCCATGATTACAAGGCCGCTCTCAAGGACTTCACCGTTTTCGCAGGCAAGATGCCTCTTCCGCCGAGATTCACATTCGGATACTGGTGGTCACGTTACTGGGCATACACTGACAGGGAACTTCGTACTCTTGTTGACAAGTTCCATGCATATGACATTCCTCTTGACGTCCTGGTGGTTGACATGGACTGGCATTACACCGATCCGGGACGTGGCGGATGGACAGGATGGACATGGAACAAGAGCCTTTTCCCTAATCCTCGCAAATTCATGAATTATCTTAAGGACGAGGGACTCAAGGTGACCATAAATCTTCACCCTGCGGACGGATTCGATCATTTCGAGGAATGTTATCCGGCTCTTGCAGAGAGTCTTGGCCGTGACGCTGCCGATACAAGCCGTATCGAGTGGCTCAATTCGGACAAGGAATTCATGACAAACATGTTCGAGCAGGTGATGCATCCTATGCAGGAGGAAGGGGTTGATTTCTGGTGGCTCGACTGGCAGCAGCATATGTATGACAAGAAGATGGAGAACCTCCATAACACATGGTGGATCAATTACTGCTATTTCACCGATATGGAGCGTCATGGCGACAAGCGTCCTCTCCTCTATCATCGCTGGGGCGGTCTCGGCAACCACCGCTATCAGATCGGATTCTCGGGTGACGCCACTATTTCATGGGAATCGCTCGAGTTCCAGCCGTACTTCACGGCTACCGCTTCAAATGTGCTTTACGGATATTGGAGCCATGACATAGGCGGTCATCTCGGAAACACAATCGATCCGGAGATGTACACCAGATGGCTTCAGTACGGCGGTTTCAGCCCTGTGATGCGTACCCACAGCTCGAAGAGCGGAGCCTTGAACAAGGAACCGTGGGTGTTTACTTCAGAATATACTGATGTCATCCGTCAGACAGTGCGCCAGCGTTATGAGATGGCACCTTACATCTATACCATGGCACGTAAGGGATATGATGAGGGTCTTGCCCTCTGCCGTCCGATGTATTATGACTATCCTGAGGCACCTGAGGCATACAGTTTCCGCAGCCAGTATATGTTCGGAGACGATATGCTCATCGCTCCGGTTACCAAGGCGGCTGTCGATGGATTTGCAGAAGTTGACGTATGGCTTCCTGAAGGAAAATGGTATGAGCTTCATACCGGAACCATGCTTGAGGGCGGAGCTGTGGTTAAGCGTCATTTCGCTCTCGACGAATACGGTATTTATGTGAAGGCAGGTTCGGTTCTTCCTTTCTATGGTGATGAGGTGCAGAATCTCAACTGCAACGACGAGGATGTGTATGTGACTGTATTCCCTGAAGGAGAAGGCTGCTTCAGGATGTATGAGGATGCAGGAAATGACAAGAACTATGCTTCCGAGCATGCATTCACATCCATTTCCAATTCATGGGACGGAGCGGTTCAGACCATCAGGATAGCTCCTCGCGAAGGTTCATATCAGGGAATGCCTTCTGAGCGTCGCTTCAAGGTGAAGGTTCTCGCAAGCGCCGCTCCTGTGGAAGTCACGGTAAACGATATCCGGGTAGGTTACGAATATCTTGATGAAGGACTGACTTTCGTGATCGATGTTCCGGTTGACGGATGCGATGCGGAGAAGGTGGTGAAGATCACTTATCCATGCGATTCTCCTTCGCTTGCCGGAGGAATGATCGGTCTTTCACGCAGGATGGCCCGCACCATAGAGGCTTTGAAGTTCCGTACGGGTGCCGATCCTATCGATGACCTTGCCATGATGGGTACCATAAACGAGGCTGTGCTTTATTCATATGAGAATGCTCCGGCATTGGTGGATGCTTTCATGCAGAACTGGCAGAAGCTTCCTGAGATTCTCGCCCGTCAGCCACGTATGAAGGAAGCCGATGTCGAATGGTTCCTTCAGCACTGCGGCTGGAACCTGTAATATATGATATAAGACAAGCCTGTCTAAGAAACTGTTTAAGAGAATATATAAACAATTCCGACATATGAGTTCATTTGTAGTAGAAGGAGGACATAAGCTCAGCGGGACGATCAGGCCGCAGGGTGCCAAGAATGAGGCCCTTCAGGTGATCAGTGCGGTGCTTCTCACCAAGGAGGAAGTCACCATATCCAACATTCCTGAAATTCTTGATGTGAAGAATCTCATCTTGCTCCTGGAAAGCATGGGAGTAAAGGTGAAGAGGCATGAGAAAGGTGTCTATACCTTCAAGGCCGATGAAATCGATACGGAATATGTGGCAAGTGCAGATTTCGTGGCAAAGTGTGCCAAGCTCCGTGGCTCGGTGATGGTGGTAGGACCTCTGCTGGCACGTTTCGGCAGGGCTTATTTCCCGAAGCCTGGCGGCGATCAGATCGGACGACGCAGGGTCGATACCCACATCCTCGGCTTCATGAATCTCGGAGCCCTGCAGGAATATGACACGGATATGAAGGCCTTCCATCTCCATGTACCTGAAGGCCGCTGCCTGGAGGGAAGATATATGCTTCTCGACGAGGCTTCTGTGACCGGTACTGCAAATATCCTGATGGCCGCTGTCCTGGCGAAAGGCGAGACCGTAATATATAACGCTGCCTGCGAACCGTATGTCCAGCAGCTCAGCCGCATGCTTGTGAGGATGGGGGCGAAGATCGAGGGAATCGGTTCCAACATGCTCAAGGTCACAGGCGTGCAGGAGCTCGGAGGTACGGAGCACAGGATACTTCCTGATATGATCGAAATCGGATCCTTCATAGCTTTGGCTGCCATGTGCCGCAGTTCCATCACGATCAAGGATGTGGCATATGACGAACTGGGAATGATACCGGAAGCTTTCGGAAGGCTCGGCATCGCGCTCGAACGCCGTGGGGATGATCTCTTCATTCCCGAGCAGGAAAGTTATGTGATCGATTCATTCCTTGACGGTTCCATACTCAATGTGGCTGATGCGCCGTGGCCGGGAATCTCTCCTGACCTTCTGAGCGTGATGCTCGTCACCGCCACCCAGTGCAAGGGCAGCGTCCTGATCCATCAGAAGATGTTCGAGAGCCGCCTCTTCTTCGTTGACAAACTGATAGACATGGGTGCTCAGATCATCCTCTGCGACCCTCACAGGGCAGTGGTGATAGGCCATGACCATCGCTATCAGCTCCGTGCAGGCAAGATGTCATCGCCTGACATCCGCGCAGGTATCGCACTTCTGATTGCCGCCATGTCGGCCAAAGGCACGAGCGTGATAAGCAACATCGAACAGATCGACCGAGGCTACGAAGACATCGATGAACGTTTGAACGCCCTGGGAGCCCGCATCACCCGCGAATGAATTAGAGAGGCTGACCCAAAAGGGTCGTTTTCTTGAAAATATAGTATAAAGATATGGGATGACTGACACTGATCAGTCATCCCATATCTTTGATATACAGGTCTGTCACTCTTTATTTCCAGTCATCAGGAATTTGGTCGTAGTCGGTCAGATTGCGAGAACTAAAACAAGAATAATAGCTTGTCGGAGTCGCGAAATAGTCCGGATAGTCTGCTCTTTCGTAAAGATGAACCTTGACATCCCCTATAAGGGTATAAGGTGATTCACCTGAAAGAAGATTGCAATCGTCAAAGGTATAATAAAAAGTTTTTATTTTTCTGTTATTATCAAATAATGCGGCAGGCACTTCCACTAATGATACGCAATTATCAAATGTCCTTTCAAAAGAAACCACTTCAGTGCAATTGGCAAAGAGCTTTTCCGGTAGTGTTGTCAATCCTGTACAATCTGTGAAAGCACTAACGAAATTAGTTACATTGGTACATTCGGCAAAGAGCTTTTCCGGTAGTGCAGTCAGTCCTGTACAACCTTTAAAAGTACCTCCGAAATCTGTTACATTGGTACATGCTGCAAAGAGCTTTTCCGGTAGTGTAGTCAGTCCTGTACAACCGGAGAAAGTATAGCCGAAATCAGTTACATTGGCACATGCTGCAAAGAGATTTTCCGGCAGCGTTGTCAGTCCTGTACAACCGGAGAAAGTACCTCCGAAATCTGTTACATTGGCACATGCTGCAAAGAGATTTTCCGGCAGCGTTGTCAGTCCTGTACAACCGGAGAAAGTACCTCCGAAATCTGTTACATTGGTACATGCTGCAAAGAGATTTTCCGGCAGCGTTGTCAGTCCTGTACAACCATTGAAAGCATCATAGAAAAACTTTACATCGGCAAAAGCGGAATTGAGATCATCAGAAACAGATGTCAGATAAATATTACCGCTAAAAGCATTACCCATATTTCTTAATCCGACATTTCCCCATTGCTTGACATCGGTAATGGTATGAGTGGTGATATTGTAACTGCTCAATCGCTCCACTTGTCCGATAACCTTGACATCGAATGAAGCGGGTTCAGACACATCATAGACATGTGATATGACATCATTGTCTCCATTTATATATTCCACATTGCCGTCACCCCAATCGATGAAACAGTCAACTTCACCGTAAAGCGGAAGATAAGCCGTGAAATCATTGCTGAAGTTCGCTCGGGTCGTGAAAATCATTGCTTCGGGATCTTCTGCACCGTCCGTAAGCTGGACGAAACCGATGGAACCGAGGAATGTGCTTCCGTCTGAGCTGAACAGAGACAGCTCGGATGCCCTCATTTCATCAGTATCATTGGCAGCCAGTGTGGTCGTCAGGACGAATGACGATGTCGCTTCACCAACTGTCACGACAGCTGAAATCCATGAAGCATCCTCTTCCGGAACGACAACACTCAGACCTCTCGAAGAAATGATTCCTGTCACATATTCTCCTCCCTCAACCGGCACCACATACCTTGTCCTCTCAAGAGTGAGGTATGCGGATGACTGATTGATGGTCAGCTCGGTGTGATAGTCGCCGTTATTGTTGTCGGCATAGATATATACCTTTCCGGACCTTACCGTCTCGGAATCATTTGCCGTCACGATCAGGTCTATACATGAGTCCGTCATATATGATCTGACTTCAGGGGCAATGGAAATCCATCCGGCTGCCGCATCATCGATCACGACGTGATAATCGAAGTTGACTGAGAACGGTATGGATATGTTGCCTCCTTCCGCATCCACATTGTACTGATAGTCATCAGAGAATGATACCTTCTGTTCGTAAAAGTTTATCACATTGACTTTTGAATAACCTTTGCCGTCGCTGACAATGAAATTGATGAAGCCGTCGGTATAGACCTCAGGGCATTTCACTATTATCCTGCCCGATGAATTGTCTGTCTTTTCGATTCTTACCACATAGTTTCCGTCTGAAGATGCCGTCACTACGGTAGCGTCTGTAGCATTGGACAGACTGTAATTGACAATTATCTCTTTTCCGGGCTGTACACCTGTCTCTTGATCATAGATGTCCAGAGTCACTTCAATATTGATGAAGCGTGGAAGAGAGAAGGATGTCCCGTCACCGAGGATGATGGTCACGTAATGGTCATCCTGGGTTACTGTTATTGAAGAACCGGAGCCGCTTTCTCCGGTTGACGGTCCGAGCTGCTGCCATGAGCCGTCGGCACCGTTCTCATATGATACCCACCAATAGCCGTCTTCAATTTTCAGCTGAGGCGTGACACCCGGATTGCCGGGAGCACCGGGATCTCCCGGAGTACCCGGTTCGCCAGGAGCACCCGGTGCACCGTCCGTTCCGGATGCGCGTACCATAGAGCCGTACTCATCGGTAAGCCATTCTCCGTCAAGGGTCCAGTAATATAATCCGTCATCAGCCATCCTGACGCCGATGACAGGAATGACTGCATCCGATCCGGCAGAACCGTCGGTGCCGTTGTTCCCGTCAGAGCCGTTCTCGCCGGCGCGGCCATGATAGATCGTGATGGCTCCTGACTTGGAGAAGGATATGATGTATCCGATTTCAATGCCATTGTCCATCAGAGGAGTGACCGAAGTCACGTAATCGTTTGATTCAAGTGCAGCTACTGCAGCCTGAAGAGAGGATATATTGGTGTTGATCTCATTGCAGAGGGTATATAGTGCCTCATGAGCTGCCCATGTCGGAATCAGGATCGTCTCACCGGTAGCGGCAATGGTGAATATGACACAGTTCGGATCCGTCGTGTCAACAGAGGAGAATATAGATGAGGACGAACTTCCCGGAGCACCATCAGCACCGGTAGCCTCTCCCAGTTCGATCCATGTGCCATCCGCTCCGTTCTCATATGACACAAACCACAGGCCGTTCTCTATCTTCAATATCGGTGTCACTCCATCTGCTCCGCTGTTTCCTTTGTCTCCCTTGTCTCCTTTGTCTCCCTGATCACCCTTGTCACCTTTATCTCCTGTTGCACCGGTCGAACCGACAGCAACAACCTTGCTGCCGTTCTCATCAAGAAGCCATTCTCCGTCAACGGTCCAGTAATACACTCCGTCTTTATCAAGACGCACTCCGATTACCGGAGTATGGCCGTCCGCTCCATCCTTGCCGTCGGCTCCATCTTTACCGTTTTCTCCATCGGCTCCGTCCTTGCCGTTTTCTCCGTTGACTCCGTCCTTGCCAGGAGCACCGTCTTCGCCATCCTGACCATGATAGATGGTCACCTTGCCGCTCTTACTGAAAGTGATTTCGTAACCGATCTCGACATTGTTCTGCAGAACCTTGCTGATTCCTGTCACGTAGTCGTTGCTTTGCAAAGCAGTCACGATGGTCTGAAGGGCAGCGATGTCCGAATTCATGTTACGGCATAATTGCTCAAGGGCTGTGACCCTGTCCTCAAGACCGTCAACACGAGATGTCAATGCCGAATCGTCATACATCTCGCTACACGAAAAGACAGTCACAAGGACTGTCATGATAAATAGAAGTTTTTTCATCTGTGATTTGTTTGATACCCAATGGCAAAGATATGCATTGCTACGTGAAATTGCAATAATATTCAGCACTTACTTTGCGGCAGAGTAGCGGTCTCGGAGGGCGCCGAGGAAGAGGGTGCGGCGCAGTTCTGCAGAAATATCAAATACTTTGAATGAACGGTCTGGACTCATGCTTCCGGCCGTTTGTGGTGCTGTCAGGCTTGGCACCGTGAGGTCGCACAGCCAGAACCTGTCGGCCCGGGCAAGATACATTTCGCTGTAACGGATGTCGAGATGGCGTTGCAGATCGCGGGCATATCCGATGAGCATGCGGACATCCTCGTCGCTGAGGTCATATTTGCAGAACACATAGAGGCCATAACGGTGGAAGTCTCCGTAAAATCCGCTTCCCACCTTTTCTATCTTGCTTGCAATGATGCGTTTGAGCGGCTGTGCAAGACTCCAGTATTCGTATTCGAGTTCTCCGACATGGAGTTCGTTGTCTGAAAGTCCGTAGCCGTAGGTGAAACCGCTTTCCACAATGTCCTGATCGATCCCGGCCATCTCCTTGAGCATACTCAGGGCAGCAGTCTTGTTTTCCTCCATTGCCCTTGTGACCTCGATGCCGAGGCTCCTGTCCTCCATCTGCAGGTCCGGACGGTCGATGTTGACCAGACCGGAATAGTCCTCGCCGAGAAGTGTCTCAAGCGACAGCTTGGCATAGGTCTCGAAGAAATTTGTATTGAACCGGCTTTTCCCCATGGATCCTTATCTCCTGTCATCTGTCCAGCCTTGAAGCTGATCCTTTTTGCGTATGATGTTCAGTCCGTCGCGAAGAGGCATGATTACTGATTCTACACGCGGATCTTTACTGACCATGTCGTTGAATTTCGCGATTCCGAGAGTCTGTCTGTCCTGAGGCATAGGATCCTGGCATACCTTCCCGTCCCAGAGCACATTATCGCCGAGGATAAGGCCTCCCGGCTTTACCATATCGAACACAAGGTCGTAATACTCAGGATATTCGCGCTTGTTGGCGTCGATATATGCAATATCGTAGAGCATCGCGTTTCCGGATACCTCGATTTCTGTACGCATTCTGCGGAGTGTCTCCTTGCAGTCTCCGATGTGGAGAGTGATCCGTTCGGAAAGACCTGCGCGATCGAATCCTTCGAGAATCAGGTCCTCCAGCTCGTCATTCAGCTCCAGTGTGTCCAGATGTCCGTCCTCCGGCAGGGCGGAGGCAAGGCAGATGGCGGAATATCCTGTGAAGGTGCCGAGCTCGAGTATGCGTCTTGCTCCGCTTATCTGCACTAAGAGTCTGAGAAACTCTCCCTGCACCTCACCCGACAGCATGCGGGCGTGGTTGGTTCTGATGTGGGTCTGCTTCACCACCCAGTCCAGGGCTTCTCCCTGCGGAGTGGCGTGCTGCCTGATGTATTCGTAAATCTTTTCCATATCTTCAATCTTGTCCACGAAAACCGCTGTTTCTGTGGATGACTATATGTAGATCAGACGTGAAAGCCTGTCTTTGGCAAAAATGATCTGTGCCATCTTCTGCACCTCTTCTGCAGTGATGGCCTCGACAAGCGACCTGTTCTCCTTCCCGCTGCTCACCTTGCCGTAAGCCATGAGCCCCTTTCCCATAGACAGACACTGGGTCTCTCCGTTATCCCCGCTTATGGCCAGCTGTCCGAGCAACTGTTTCTTGGCAGCCTTGAGCCTGCGTTCGGACAGCGGTTCCGCCTGGAGCTTGCCGATTTCCTTGTCGATGGCTTTCAGGCATCTGTCCAGATTTTCCTTGTCGCATCCGAGGCTGATGGTCACCATTCCGGTGTCGCTGTACTGGGTGTATCCGCACTCGACTGCATAAACCCAGCCGTTCTTTTCGCGGAGTACGGAATTAAGGATGGAATTGGTTGCCGGTCCTCCCAGGATATTGCACAGCAGTACTGTGGCAAGCCTCTCTCGTTCCTGATACAGCGATGGGGCAAGACCTCCGATTATGCAGTTTGCCTGATGGTTCCTCTTGTTCACGGTCTTGTCGAACGGTTCTGCTGAAGGAGTGAAACAGCCTGCCTCCTGCGATGCTACCTCCTTCTGACTCTCCGACATGTCTGCCTTGCTGCAGTCTTGGCCGTAATATTTGGCTGCAAGCTTCAGGACATCCTTTTCCATCTTCTTTTCGTCGATGTCCGCCACTACGGTGAATGCCATCTTTTCAGGAACGAATCTGTCCTTCACGAATCTCATAAGCTCGTCATGAGTGATTTTCCTGACGCTTCCTGCCGTGCCTGATATCTTTCCGCTGAGAGGATGTCCGGTGAAGAGCATTTCTTCGAAACGGTCGTAAATGTCTTCGGATGGAGTGTCTTTGTATGAATTGATCTCATCGATCACCACTCCCTTCTCTGTCTCGATTTCGTGTTCCGGAAAAGTCGCGCATGTGGCTAATTCGAGAAGCAGGTCTGCAGCCTTTCCCAGATCCTCTTTCAGTACGGTGGCATGAAGCACGATCTCTTCCTTTGTGGTGAATGCATTGAGTTCGCCTCCGAGCCTGTCTAAATAACCGTTTATGACCGAGGCGCTTCTGCGGGTCGTCCCTTTGAAGATGGTATGCTCGACAAAATGAGCTATACCGTTGTGGAAGCCCTTTTCGTCCCTTGTCCCGCACTTGATGCTGAGGGCGCAATACGCCACGGCAGAGCCGCCGCGACGGACGGCATACTGCATACCGCAATCTGCTTTTCCGCTGATCATCCTATCGGTGTGATGCTATTTTCTTTATGTCCTCTTCGAGGAAGCCGGCACCGTCCTTCTTGGTGATCCTGTGGCGGCGGAAATAGAAGAGCCTGTGTGTCTCCGAATCGACAAGCATCTTGTAGCAGTATGAACCTGTCGGAGCTCCGGTCGGCGCTATGACTATGCTCACCAATGTCTTGGGAACGACGTTGCTGATGAACCTGTCGGCATTTTCTTCCGTGATGATGTGGATGTTCTTGTCAAAGTAGTTGTTCTTCACATCTTTTGTTATCTGTGTGCTGACATCTCCTTCTGCAAACACGATCCTCTTGTCACCGCAATCCTTGATGTTGTCGGTGTGATATGTAAGGCCGGCATAACCGACTGCATCACTTTCGATCGAGGCGAGCGCGTGATTCTGGATTATGTCAAGAAAGGCCTGCAGGAAGGCGAACTCTCTTCCTGACGGATCTTCTGCCGATGCTATAGGCATCGACACGACTTCAAGCATTTCTCCGATTCCCTTCTCGGCTTCGGCTCCGCCTTTGACAAGGGACATGAACTGTATGCCTGGAGCTGATTCGCGCTTGAACCTGTCCTTGGTGGTTATGAGGAAATAATAGTTCTCGTCTGATTTCAGGGTCTCGAACTCTTCCAGAGTGCAGAATTCGTAAGGAGATACCCTCCATGTCGCCGCGACATCCCCCTGAAGCGCGAGGTCAAAGAAATCGTTTCCGCTCAGAACGACCTTTGTCACCTTCTGCGGGAAATCCGCTATCTTGACTTTCTTGGTGTTGATCTGTGCCTGTGCACCTGCCATCACAGGGATCAGGGCCGAAACAAGTATGATAAGTATCTTTCTCATGATTTCCGGATTTTATTTTGCAAAGTTAAAACTTTCTTCTGTCATTCCGAGCGAAGTCGAGGAATCTTTATTATCTTTGTAAGTTGACGAAATATAATTATGAGCCAATATATAGTTTCAGCAAGAAAATACAGGCCCGATTCTTTCGGAACCCTGATAGGTCAGGACAATATAGCCCAGACTCTGAAGAATTCCATCCTCAGGGGACAGCTTGCCCATGCATATCTCTTCTGCGGACCTCGCGGAGTCGGCAAGACCACGACGGCACGTATCTTCGCGAAGATGATAAACTGCTCCGATCCTTCCGGGGAGATGGAGCCGTGCGGCGTATGTGAATCCTGCCTGTCCTTTGCGGAAGGCCGTTCGTATTGCATCCATGAGCTTGATGCCGCCTCCAACAACGGTGTCGATGACATAAAGGCCCTGATGGACCAGGTGCGCATACCGCCTCAGGTGGGAAAGTACAGCGTATATATCATCGACGAGGTGCATATGCTTTCACAGGCTGCATTCAATGCATTCCTCAAGACTCTCGAGGAACCTCCTGCACATGCGATATTCATTCTTGCCACTACAGAAAAGCATAAGATCCTTCCTACCATCCTGTCGCGTTGTCAGACTTATGATTTCAACAGGATCACAGTCGAGAACATAGTGAAGAATCTCAGGATGGTGGCTTCCAATGAAGGAATAACCATCGATGACGAGTCACTTCACGTGATTGCCCATAAGGCGGACGGAGCGATGCGTGATGCACTGACGATCTTTGACCAGACCGTGGCATTCTGTGGCACTGACGTGAAATATCAGGATGTGCTTCGTAATCTGAATGTGCTCGATTATGAATACAGTTTTGCTTTGGTTGACAATTTCCTGAAAGGGGATTATCCTGCGGCTCTGCTGACATTTGACGAAATTCTTACAAAAGGATTCAATGCACTGCATTTCGTGGCGGCATTGTCCTCTCACCTGCGTGACCTGATCGTCAGCAAGAGCGGGGGACTCGGCGCCCTTCTCGAACTTCCTGATTCCCTGAAGAAGAAATATAAGGAGCAGGCGGACAGATGCCCGCTCAGGTTCCTGTATGATGCCTTGACTGTCACCACTCAGTGTGAGTCCGGCTATAGGGCGAGTGTGAATCCGCGTCTCCATATCGAGTTCGCGCTCATGAAGCTTGCTTTCCTGATGGACGGACCGGCAGACGGCCCTGCGGTTTCTCCGACTCCGGCTCCGGCCGCTCAGCCTGTCGCCTCACCTGCACCTTCTCCTGCTGCCCGGCCAGCAGCTTCCTCTGCGCCATCTCCTGCATCTGCGCCATCTTCGGTATCAGAAGTTCAGCCGGCGGCCCCTGTCGCTCAGCCTGCTGCATCTGCGTCAGAACCGCCGCAGCCACGCGAGCGTCGAAGCCGTGCCTCCCGCCCTTCACTTTCCATAAAGTCGATGATGGACGGGTCAGAACAGACTGAGACAGTTGCGCCTGCCAAGGAGGCTCCGGCTCCGTCGGATGAATACATAAGGTCGAAATGGCCTGAACTGGCGGCAGACTATACCGACAAGCCGCGTCTTGCAAGCATGCTGACCACGACAAGCCTTCTGATCAGCGGGAATGATGATTCCAAGATGGTCGTGTTCAAGGTGGTTAATCAGGCTCAGAAGGATTGGGTGGAAGCCAAGCTGCTTCATGAACTTGAAGGAAACTTCCGCCGTCTGGTCGGATCCATGAAGGTTTATCTGAGAGTGGATGTGGCTCCTGATGATGCGCCGGATCAGAAGAAGGTGTATATGCCGAGCGACCAGGCCAAGGAACTGATGGCAGAGAACGAACAGGTCAAGAACCTCGTGAAGGACCTGGAACTTGATATTAAATAATCGATATTTTACCACTTGCGAAACTTGTGAAAAGATATGAAACTTCGTTGTGAAAATTTGGTAAAGAAATATGGTCCCAGGACAGTCGTGAAGGGCGTGTCCATGGAAGTGGAACAGGGAGAGATTGTGGGATTCCTCGGACCTAACGGTGCGGGAAAGACCACCAGCTTCTATATGATAACAGGTCTGATCGTTCCTAATGCGGGAAAGATATACCTCGACGATGAGGACATCACCGGACTCCCTATGTTCAAGAGGGCCCAGAAAGGAGTCGGCTATCTTGCTCAGGAAGCATCGGTTTTCCGTCACATGAGCGTCGAGGATAATATCATGTCTGTGATGGAAATGTCGAAGCAGTTCACAAAGGAAGAAAGGAAACAGCGTCTGGAAGATCTTCTTGACGAGTTCAACCTTCACAAGGTACGCAAGAGCAAGGGTATCCAGCTTTCCGGAGGAGAACGTCGTCGATGCGAGATCGCCCGTGCGCTGGCCATCGACCCGAAATTCATCCTTCTTGACGAGCCGTTCGCCGGAGTCGATCCGATTGCTGTGGAGGACATCCAGTACATCATCGCCAAACTCAAGTACAAGAATATCGGAGTCATCATCACCGACCACAATGTCGGCGAGACCCTCGCCATCATCGACCGTGCCTACCTCCTTTATGAAGGTTCCATTCTCCAGAGCGGAACTCCGGAGGCCCTTGCAGCAGATGACGAAGTCCGTACCAAATATCTCGGTTCGAACTTCGTCCTCAAAAGATCATCTGCGTTCCTTCGTGCAGAAGCAGGCGGCCCGCAGCGTGTGAATACTGCTGAACCTAATTCCCCAGCATCGCCTCATTGAGCATGATGGTCTCGTGCAGTTCTTCCTTGTTGTTCTTCTTTGTCTTGTTTGAGATTACGAACATATCTACAAGCCACCAGATTCCCATTCCTCCTCCGGTGATCAGCTTCAGGACTCCAAGTCCGACATCGCCTATGTAGAATCTGTCAACTCCGAGTCCTCCTACAAGAATGGATAAGACTAAGGATGTGGTCGGATCCTTGAAACTGACGCCATTGAGTGCAAGCAGCTGGCTGTCAGGCATTGCCTTGAGGGCATCCTTGATGTTCAGAAGATCCGCAGGGAAAAATCTTTTCTGATTTTCACTTATGAATGCTGCGATGAGAAAATCGCGGTCTGTCATCTGTGAATAAGCAAAATGGTTTGCGGCCATTACATCTTCGAGATAGCTGTTCTCGATTGCGGGGAGAAATAAGTCTGATGTGTTTTCAGCTTTCAGACTGCTGAATGTGAATGCTGCCAGGATAATCAATAAAACCTTTTTCATATCTGTTCTGTTTTACTTCGGGATTGATTTTTACAAATATAGTAATTCTCCCCCAAATCGTATTGTATTCATGGAGAAAATATATTGCTCATGCTTCTTGGGATCGTGATGCATAAATATTTGATGGTCAGTGTATTGATATGTATGGCTCGCATTCCTGACCAGTCGGGCCAAATATATTATTGTACTGATTGTCAACAGATTGCGTGTCATGGGTTGTATAAAGAAGAGGCTGCCCGAACGGGCAGCCTCCTATGTCGTTCTGCAGGGCGGAAATTACTTCACGCGCTCGCCGTATGAACGGTCAGTTGTGTTCACGCGGATTCTCTCGCCGATGTTGATGAAGAGAGGTGCCATGATGATGGCTCCGGTCTCGAGAGTGACTTCTTTCTGAGCGTTTGTAGATGCTGTATCACCCTTTACCGCAGGCTCTGTGTAAGTAACCTCAAGCTCTACGTATGTAGGAAGCTCGCAAGTGAGGCAACGCTCCTCGTCAGCAAGGAACATCATCTCTACGTGCTGGCCCTCCTTCATGAGGTCTGCATTATCAACGAGGTCTGTGTCGAGGTGAATCTGCTCGTAAGTCTCCTCGTGCATGAAGTTGAATCCGTCCTCGTCCTTGTAGAGGAACTGATATGGTCTTCTCTCCACGTTGATTGTCTCGATCTTTGCACCTGCTGTGAATGTGTTCTCGAGGATACGTCCGTTCTCGAGGTTTCTGAGCTTTGTCTTTACGAAAGCAGGACCCTTGCCCGGCTTTACGTGCTGGAACCATACGATCTGGCATGGCTTTCCGTTATAGTCAAGATAAAGTCCGTTTTTGAAATCAGCTGTTGTTGCCATAAAAAATCTA
>JAFUQW010000111.1 GCA_017472115.1 Bacteroidales bacterium
AGGCTTTCATAAATCCTTTATAAGCAAACAGCGAATCAATCTCGCTGAGGTTACTTATTTCGGATTCTTTTGCAAAGATATGTAAAGAATTTAAAAATGCAAATAGAAATAATCAGGCCATAAAGAACTGTATGAGAAGAAGGATTTTGTGTTTTGTTGCCGGGATGATGGCATATATGGGAATCGGTACTGCGCAGGAATCAGAGGAGGGCGGGACATTGGTGATGTTCTGGAATCTCGAGAATTTCTTTGACTGGACTGATCAGGGAACGGGGGAGTCGGACCGGGAATTCTCGTCGATGGGGGAGAGGCGTTGGACGAAGAAGAGGTTCTATGCCAAGTGCGATGCCATATCCAAGACCATGATGTGGATGGCAGACAGGTACGGGAGGATGCCGGATGTGGCAGGATTTGCAGAAGTGGAGAACAGAAGAGTGCTGAAGATGCTTCTTGAGTCAACTCTGTTGAGAAAATACGGGTATGAGATCGTACATTTTGATTCTGGAGACAGACGTGGGATCGATGTCGCTCTGATTTACAGGACAGAGTTTTTTGACAAGCTCGGTGAGTCGGTAATGACTCCGGAATATGAAGGAGAGAAGATGAATACACGAGATATTCTTACTGTGAAATTGCTCAGAAAGTCAGATGGAAAGATTATTGATTTCATAGTCAATCATCATCCTTCGAAATTCGGGGGTTCCAAGGCTTCTGAAAGACGAAGGGTGGCTGTAATGAAGTCTCTCTCGGAATTATGTGATTCTCTTCTTAAATCGCCGGAAAATGCAGAAATAGTGGCGATGGGAGATTTTAATGACAATCCTGACGGAGAGCAGTTCGCTCTTCTGGAAGGAATTCTTGTCAATAAGGCCGGGCTTCTGCATGAGAAAGGGGAGGGAACGATAAGATATGAAGGCAAATGGGACCTGATAGACATGTTCATGACAAGTCCTGATCTGGCCGGACGTTCGGAAATGCATATAGAAAAAGTCCCGTTCCTGATGATGAGAGAAAGGAAACATCCGGGAGAAAAACCCTTCAGGACCTATTCCGGGCCGAGATATATCGGAGGAGTCAGTGACCATTGCCCGGTGGTTCTTATTGCCCGATGAGTATATTTTATCATAAATTGATTCAAATGTTGCTTTCTGTGGTGTTGGATTATTGCTACTAATTGGTATCTTTGAAAGATTTTAAGTCGAGCCTTTCTTTAAAAGGTCATGTAAAGACGATTAAACTAATAACCTTATAAATCATGAAACAGAAAATAGCTGAAAAATTTCATGTTCTTTTCCATACGGAAGGAGATTTCTATGCGTCCGCAGGACGAATCAATCTTATCGGCGAGCACACAGACTACAACGGAGGTTTCGTTTTCCCTGGTGCGATAGACAAAGGAATGATAGCCGAAATCAAGCTCAACGGCACTGCAACTGTACGAGCTTTTGCCCTTGACCTCGATGAATATTGCGAATTCGGTCTCAACGAGGAGGATGCTCCGGTTCAGAGCTGGGCACGCTACATCTTCGGTGTTTGCCGTGAGATCCAGAAGAGAGGAGGCGTGATAGCAGGCTTCGATACAGTCTTTGCAGGCGATGTTCCTCTCGGTGCCGGCATGTCATCTTCGGCAGCCCTTGAGAGCACATTCGCCTTCGCTCTCGACGACCTCTTCAACCTCGGCATCGACAAGTTCGAGCTTGCACGCATCGGTCAGAGCACAGAGCACAACTACTGCGGCGTGAAGTGCGGAATCATGGACCAGTTCGCTTCAGTATTCGGAAAGGCAGGCAACCTCATGCGTCTGGACTGCCGTTCTATGGAATTCGCATACTTCCCGTTCGATCCTGAGCAGCACGGCTACAAGCTTGTCCTCCTCAACTCACGCGTTAAGCACGAACTCGTAGGCTCACCATACAACGACCGCCGCGCATCTTGCGAGAGGGTTGCAAAGGTTCTAGGTCAGGAATTCCTCCGCGGAGCGACAATGGAGCAGCTTGAGTCCATCAAGGATCAGATTTCAGAAGAGGATTACATGAGAGCACGCTATGTGATCGGTGAGGAGAAGAGAGTCCTCGACGTATGCGACGCCCTCGAGAAAGGTGACTACGAGACAGTAGGAGCCCGCATGTACGAGACCCACTGGGGTATGTCGAAGGACTATGAAGTGTCTTGCGAAGAGCTTGACTTCCTCGCTACAGTGGCACAGGAGTGCGGCGTGACCGGTTCACGCATCATGGGCGGCGGCTTCGGCGGCTGCACCATCAACCTCGTCAAGGCCGAGCTCTACGACGCCTTCATCGCAAAGGCAAAGTCCTCTTTCGCAGAGAAATACGGCCACGAGCCTGTAGAGATTCCGGTCGTGATCAGCGACGGAGCCCGCAAGCTCGCGTAATCCCTGACTTATAACACACAGACGCACCCGTGATCCTTTGTCGCGGGTGCGTCTTTCTGTTTACTCCTATGTTTATCCATCGGAACAGCCATTTTGGTGGATAAACGCGGTATAAAACCTGACTTCTCCACCCAAACGGCCCTTTTTGTGGACAAATGCATCATTATATCATACTTCTCCACGGTAATGGTTGTTTTCGTGGAAATGTCGGGTTATAAAAGGGAAAGCCGTATGTGCGTCCATCGCTGGCGGCACATCTTTAAACATTTAAACTTATGATGAAAAATTCTATTTCATCGGCTTTCCCTATATATGTTTATAAAAAGTGGCGTGGAACAACCCACGCCAACTTCGGCCTACGACAGCCTACTGAATGATAGGTCATCCCGCACCCAAAGGTACAGAACCACCTACCGCCCTATCAGTCAGTATTGAAGTCGTAGTTTAGTTGGCGACGATAGGGTTTTTGTATG
>JAFUQW010000112.1 GCA_017472115.1 Bacteroidales bacterium
ATAATTTTGCGCGCTTTTCCTCGGGTAGGAAAACATTGGTAACTTTATTAACATTTAAAAACAGATTCACAATGGCTGTTAAAATTCGTCTTCAGCGCCACGGAAAGAAGAATTTCGCATTCTTCCACATTGTAGTGGCTGATTCACGCGCACCTCGCGATGGTCGTTTCATTGAGCAGATCGGCTCTTACAACCCTAACACAAACCCTGCAACTATCGTTCTCAACCACGAGCGCGCACTTGCATGGCTCAACGTAGGTGCTCAGCCTACACTCACTGCAAAGCGTCTCCTCTCATATGAGGGTGTACTCCTTGCAAAGCACCTCGAGGGTGGTGTAAAGAAGGGCGCTCTCACTCAGGAGCAGGCTGATGCAAAGCTTGCTGCCTGGAAGGCAGAGAAGGCTGCTAAGATCAACGCAAAGAAAGAGGGACTCAGCAAGGATGCTGCTGCCGCTTACAAGGCTGCCGTAGCTGCTGAGGCTAAGGTAAATCAGGAGAGAGCTGAGGCTATCGCTAAGAGAAAGGCTGAGGCTGAGGAAGCTGCACGCGCAGCTGCTGAGGCTGCCGCTGCTGAAGCTGCTGCACAGGCTGCAGAAGCAGAGGAGACACCAGCTGAGTAATTCTATGCAGCAGGTAGCTCAGGTATTGAAATCCAATGGTACCGACGGGGAGCTTGTACTGAGCTTCCGTGAAATCGCTCCTGAAGATATCAACCTATCGGAACCGGTGTTCATCATCTTTGATGGACTTCCGGTTCCTTTTTTTATCGAATCATTCGCAAAGAGAGGCAATTCCAAGGCCCTCGTACATCTCACTGACATCTGCTCACAGGAGGATGTGGATGAGATTGCCGGGAAGGCCGTATATGTGGATGACTCTCAGATTCCGGAAATGTCACTTGAAGAAGACGGTTTTGCGGCACTTGTGGGATGGATGCTGCTGACCCCGGAGATCCCCGATCAGGTCGGGGATGACGACAGAATTGTCGGGGAGATTCCCGATCAGGTCGGGAATGACAAAAGAATAGACACAGATGACAAGAAGTCATTGCCGGCCCTGATCGGCAATCTGTACGAAGTCGGAGAGATCATCGACTTCATCGACATCCCAAACAACCCTTGCATAGAGGTGGAAACAGAAAATGGAGCAGTAATGATACCGCTCCATGAAGATCTTATCCTTTCCGTTGACCCTGAATATCAGGAAATCATAATGCAGATTCCTGCAGGACTTCTTTAGATTCTGTCCTTGATCACAAAGTAATACACAGCAAGTCCAATCCAGCTGAAGCACAGAAGGCAGACTGTGAGAAGAATCTTGATCAAAGCGTCAACATGACCTTTGCTCCATACATCCTTGATGCACCAGATGCAGCAGATGACTCCTACGAGCCAGATGATAAATCCAATCATGACAATAATATTTAGAAACTGTTCAAATTTTTCTACGAAAAAATATAATATATTGAAACTGTTGTATTCTCATCAATCTGTCATGCGTCTTTTCAGCATGTTTCTTCTGTATTCATCGTAAGATAACACCGCTATCCTCCTCATAAAAACATTCTAAAATACATCTTGACATTTTCAAGGATAAAAATTCAAACAGTTTCTTAATAGATTATGATGTGCTTTCTTAATATTGCACTGAAATCGCTGCTCCGAAATTGTCCATACAGAACACTTCAGGTACATTCGGATTCGTTGACTGCACATCAATATCTATGTATTGAATATCCCCTATGGTGGAAAGATCGAAAGTAACCCACTTGCCAGGAACATTCACAACCCCTCCCTCACACGTAATGAGATTGAAGCTCGCTTCAGCAGCCTTCTTGTCATCACGATAACCTGTAAACTTGATAACAAGAGCATCCCCGTCTTTGAAATGCGTCTGTGCGGCATACGCCACATAAAAAGGAACAGCGACCTTACATACCTTGACCACACAGGTTCCGTATTCATCAAGCATGAATCCTATGTCGTGAACAGGCATCATGTCGTCTGACGACTTCTTAAAGACGCTATAAGTCCTGCTGCTGTCTGCAGGAGCATTTACTCGATACAGATCGACATCCTTGTCCGGTTCATCCCCCTGACTGTAAACCTTCCCCTTGAGATGTGAGAGTATGAATCCGCCGAGAAAGGTCTGCTTATCTTCAGTTGTCTTATGAAGGAAAGCCACATCAGCCCATGTCAGTCCCGTACCATATCGGGTGTCAAAATAAAGGCTGTCGCTTCCGAACTGCTCAGCTATTTCATAATCATTCACATACTCAAAAGTGGCCACCATATTGTACTGCTGACTGTTCATAGGTCCGTCTCCGAGACATGACACGAACATGGCAGCCGAAATAAACACTACTAAAAATTTCTTCATTATATATTCTTTACTTAAGTTTCACAAATAATAAATTGCTGGTCAATCGAAGGCCAATGTTGTTTACGTTACCTATCTCCTAAAACCTGAAGGTCTCAAAAACAAGGTACCAAGTTCTTTATTGTTAATCTGACAAAGATAATGTTTTTTGTCAATGTGCAAACAAAATTTCAGCGACATAGGCTGCCGGTCCGGTCAGCCAGACATTTTCCGCGACAAGGTTTCCCCCGGACGGAGAGAACTCCACACTGAGATCGTCTCTTTTTGCATGAATATCGTATATCACTGAATCAGAACGCCTTTCTGATGGTTCCAGACCGGAAACGAATGCAGCGACAGCCGAAGCCACGATACCTGTGCCGCAGGCGAAGGTCTCATCTTCCACACCTTTCTCGTATGTCCGCACCTTCAGGATATTGCCGTCGGCTTCGATGAAATTGACATTGGCCCCTACCGGCTGAAGTTCACGGGCATTATATCTTATGTCACGGCCTTCCTTCACTATGTCATATTCTTCAAGGCCATCGACCACCCTCACGAAATGTCTTGTGCCGGTGTCCATAAACCATCCCTCGGAAGGAGAATCCACACCGGTGAGGCTTTCATGCCGTTCCACCCTGCCGACATCCTTCATCTTCAGTCTCACGCCCCTGACTCCGTCTGCATCTTCAAGAATTTCAGCCACATGCAGACCGTCTGCAGCCTCGAAGAGATATGTTCCATCCTCCCGTAAAGGCTGAACACCCATTTCTGCCGCGAAAGCGACAATGCAGCGTCCGCCGTTGCCGCACATCATTCCTCCGGATCCGTCAGAATTGAAATATGTCATCGTGAAATCCGTCTGCGCCGAACCTGTCTTGCGACCTGGCTCAAGGAGCATCAGTCCGTCCGCACCTACGCCATAACGCCTGTCACACAGATCCGCTATCGACCTGCTCCATCCGGTACCGTCCGACAGGATGGCATCACAGACCTTGACTTGTCCGTCACGGTTATCCGCTATCAGGAAATCATTTCCTGCTCCTTGGTATTTGTAAAACTTCATGGCAGCTAACTTTCTGTAATTCAATCATTTACGCATATTCACTGCCGTCTGCGGGCAGCAGCGAATTTTCAGTATATCATTGAGAATCAATCTGTTGGGTGACCAGCGATGCGAGAAGGCGGACACCTTCGGTCATGCGCTCGGGTGTCATAAAGGAGAAATTCAGGCGCATGGTGTTCTTTCCGCTTCGGTCCGGGTAGAAAAATTCACCGGCCACGTACGCGACTCCTGCATCCAGAGCCTTGTCATAGAATTTCACCGCATCAAAGCCTTCCGGCAGTGTAAGGAACAGGAAGAGTCCTCCCTCAGGACGGGTCCATTTAACTCCTTCCGGCATATGAGTTTCAAGAAGGCTGAGCAGAAGATCGCGCTTGCTCCTATAGAGTTCGATGCTCTTGCAAAGGTTTGCATCAAGCCGTCCGCTTCTGAGGAATTCGGCAGCCACATACTGGTCGAGGATCGGAGGGCAAAGGTCCAGAGACTGCTTGCACACATATATCCTGTCGAGGATGTCCGGATGAGCTATGGCCCATCCGAGACGGAATCCCGGTGCGAAAATCTTTGAAAAAGAGCCGAGATGAATCACCCTGTCGGGATCAAGCGAATACATAGTCGGCATGGATTCGCCTTCATAACGTAGTTCACGATAAGGGCTGTCCTCGACTATCAGGAAATCATATTCCTGTGCAAGTTCCACGAGAACCCTGCGTTCTTCCAGAGTCAGTGTCTCTCCCGAAGGATTCTGAAAGTCCGGAATCATATATAGGAACTTGACAGTCTTGCCCTCGGTCCTGGCCTGCTCGATGACCTTTTCATAATTGCCGCGAAGCTCCTCCGGATCTGAAGAATGATCCACCCCGCGGATATCGGCACGATAGGAACAGAAGGACTGAAGGGCACCGAGATAGGTGGGGTTGGATGTCAGCACGACATCGCCCGGATCAACGAGCACACGGGTGCATACATCTATTCCCTGCTGGGATGAGGATGTGATCTGTACCCTTTCCACAGCAACTCCATATCGTTCGGCTACGGCCTCACGCAACTCGGTAACTCCCTGAGTGGCACCGTATTGAAACGCCTTGCCCCCGTATTTGTCTATGACTTCGGAGACTGTCTGTCTGATTTCATCCAGAGGGAATGTCTCTGCAGATGGATAACCGCCGGCAAAGGAGTATATGGCATTCAGATCGACCTTCCTGAATATGTCTCGGACGGGCGATCTGAAAAACGATTCCGTATCTTTTGAAAATTTATTTCTGTGCATATCGGTTTAAAGATTCTTCACTCCACTTCGTTCCGTTCAGAATGACAGAGGTGCTCGTTTCGTTCAGAATGACATAGATGCTCGTTTCGTTCAGAATGACAGGTCTCTATCTGAGCATATCTTCGAGGGTGATGGAACCTGAGGTCTTTTCGTCACGATACTTCACGATGACAGGACAATAAAGGTGGACACCCATCTCCGCACCGGGGCCTTTTGACATCGGACGGCTGCCGGCAACGACCACGGCACCTTCAGGGACAACGATCTGTCCGTTCTCATTAGCCCTGATATATTCGCCTGTAGTGGAATCAAAAATCGCTGTAGAAGCATTGATTATCACTCCCGTACCGATCACCGCATTCTTCCTGACTATAGTTCCTTCGTAAATCCCGCAGTTACCCCCGATGAATACATTATCCTCGATGATCACAGGAAGGGCACCGACCGGCTCAAGCACTCCTCCAAGCTGCGAGGCTGCAGAAAGATGGACGTGCTTTCCAACCTGCGCGCACGAGCCGACAAGGGCATGCGAGTCGATCATCGTACCCTCATCGACATATGCACCGATGTTCACGTATGCAGGGGGCATCATGATCACCGAAGGAGCCAGATATGCTCCCACGCGCACGCTGCTGCCACCAGGTACTATCCTGACGCCATTCTCTGCAGTGAAGGTGCGGACCGGAATAGTATCTTTGTCAAAGAACGGGAACTGTCCCTCCGACATGTCAGCAAGCTTTCCGAGACGGAACCCCGCAAGGATTCCTTCCTTGACCCATGAATTTACCTTCCACTCGCCATCGACATATTCCGCGACACGCACTTTGCCGCTTTCAAGGTCGGATATCAGATTATTGAATATTTCTTTTTCTGTCATTTTGTGTGTTTCTTTTACACCTCGCCCATAAAAACGGCATTTTACGACCAAGATGTCATGTATTTAAAATCAGCAAAGATCTGACTACATCAAAGCATTTACGGTTTCGACCATGAGGTCGTATGTTGCAGGCCGGCATGGGACGAGAGGGAGACGGAGTTCGTTGGCAATCAGCCCCATTGCTGCCATTGCAGCCTTTGCCGGAATCGGGTTGCTCTCGACAAAACAGTTTATGAAGAGAGGAGTCAGTCTTTCGTTCCATTCATGAGCATCCTCCCAACGGCCTTCGCGTATAGCCTTCATGAATCCGGCCATCTGCACAGGCGCCACATTGGAAGCCACACTGATGACTCCGGCACCTCCGTTCTCCATCATCCAGAGGGTATCGTCGTCGTTTCCGCTCAATACCTGGAATCCGGCCGGAGCGTTGCGAAGAATCTCCATTATCTGCTCCCTATTGCCTGAAGCCTCCTTTACTGCAACAATATTATCGATCTCTGCAAGCCTCAGAGTTGTCTCAGCCGTCATATTGACTCCTGTACGGCCTGGAACATTATAGAGGACTATCGGCTTGTCTGTTGACTCAGCCACTGCCTTAAAGTACTGATACTGACCCTCCTGAGTCGGTTTGTTGTAATAAGGAACAACTATAAGAAAGGCATCGGCTCCGTGCGGATCGAGCATCTGCATGCTTCTGATGGTGTGACGAAGGGAATTTGTACCGCCTCCGACCACAATCGGACGACCGCAGCTGTGCTCTTTCGCTATCTGAAGAACCTTTATGCGTTCCTCGTCCTCAAGACAAGGAGTCTCGCCTGTGGTTCCGAGAGGGACAAGGACATCGATGCCGGCTGCAACCTGACGGTCAACCAAGGCCGCAAAAACCTCATATTCGACTTCACCGTTTCTGAATGGTGTGATCAGGGCGGTTCCGCAGCCTGATAAATCAATTTTATTCATACCTTTATTAGATTTCTCGACTTCGGCCTGTCGGCCTTCGCTCGAAATGACAATTATATTTCTATCTACCTTCGCTCGAAATGATATCAGTCAATATTCAAAATAATATCGCGGAACTCATGGACTCCTGTGAGACCTTCCGTCCTGAGAGCAGCAGTCACGGCACCAACCGCAAATCCGTTTCTTGAGAATGCTTCATGGGTCATGGTGATACGGTCATCCGCACCTTCGAATCCCACCGTATGGATGCCCGGAATCTCTCCGCAACGGACCGACTGCACATCTACATGACTGCCCATGTTGGCATCGACAATGTCTGCAAGAGACCTGGCTGTTCCGCTCGGTGCGTCAAGCTTGTGGCAATGGTGCATCTCCACCATATAAGGGCTGTAGCCGCCGGCCTCGCCGAGGAGCTTGGACACATGGTCGGTCACGGCAAAGAATACGTTCACGCCTATCGAGAAATTCGAAGCCCAGATCATAGGGGTGCCGCATTTCTCGAAATAGGAAATGACTTCTTCCCTGATGTCCGCCCAGCCTGTCGTTCCCACCACAACTGCCTTGAAGTTCTCTGCAAGAAATCTGTAGTTGGCCCTGAATGCCGCCGGAGTCGTGAAATCGATGCACACGCACTCCCGAGCAAGGGCAGGATCAGTTTCTGTCACAGCCTCGCTCCAGCCTGCGTATTCCAGATCTTTTGACAGGATGATCTTTTCGATCATCTTTCCCATTTTTCCGTAACCGCTTATAAGTATTTTCATATTTTTTACCTTATTCCTTTTTTCAATGTCGCTTAACCTGGCTCTTTGTTCAACTTTCTACATAATATGAAAATATGAACAACGTTACCTCTCTCCTAAATCCTCTCTCTCGGAGAGAGGACTTTCTATCGCTCCGCTCTAATACCTTATTCCTTTTTTCAATGTCGCTTAACTTGGCTCGTTGTTCAACTTTCTGCATAATATGAAAATATGAACAACGTTACCTCTCTCCTAAACTTTTTTCAATGTCGCTTAACTTGGCTCTGTATTGTCATCCTGAGCACCAGCGAAGGATCTTTATGACAAAGATGCCTCACTTCGTTCAGCATGACAATGAAAAGGTAATATCTTTACCAGCCGAGCGGATCGTCAGGATTGTCGAAAAGATGGTCATGGAGCCCGAGGACAACCTCATCAAGTTCCTCACGGTCAACGACAAAACTGATATTGACGAACGACGCTCCCTGAGAAATCATATACACATTACATTTCTTCAAAGGAGTGAAAGTCTTCTTCAGCATACCGTTCAGACGCACGATATTCTTACCGATCACCGACACCTGTGACTTGTCATCATCGACAATCACGTCTGCAAACTCCGAA
Source organism: Bacteroidales bacterium (assembly GCA_017472115.1). The sequence continues at coordinate 7,893 of JAFUQW010000112.1, forward strand.
AGCTGCTCGACCACTGCATCGATCTTCTCAGAAGCATCGACGGTAACCGAGATATTGGCCTCCGAAGTACTGATGAGATCTACAGACACCTTGCTCTCGCTGAAGATCTCGAACACGCGGCGAAGGAAGCCGGAAGTGTTGATCATCCTCATCGAGAATATGTTGATGACCTTGATGTTCTCCTTGAACGACACAGACTTGACTCCATCCTCGATGAGTTCGCTGCGAAGAATTGCGGTGCCTTTTCCCGAAGGATTCATCGAATTGAGCACATATATCGGAATATTCTTCTTTACTGCCGGTTCGATGGTAAGCGGGTGAAGAACCTTCGCTCCGAAATGAGCCATCTCCGCCGCCTCCTCGAATGAAATCTTCTCGAGATACTTGGTATTAGGCACCCTGCGAGGATCTGCAGTACGCACGCCATCGACATCTGTCCATATCTCTATCCTTTCCGCATCCACAGACATACCGATCAGAGAAGCCGAGTAGTCAGAACCTCCACGGCCGAGAACGGTCTGTTCTCCCCTGAGGTTCGAAGCTATGAAACCCTGGGTAATGACGGCGTCCATGCCTTTGTATGCCTCTTCCACCATGCCCGGAACTCTTGCAGCAATCTCATCGACCACAGGTTCTCCCTTGAGATATGAGTCGTTGGTGATCATCATCTTGCGTGCATCGATGAAGTTGGTACGTATGCCCTTTGCATTCATCGCGAAGCATATGATGGTCGATGAGAGAAGTTCACCGTTAGATATGATGATGGCCTTGTTGCGGTCGGAAAGTTCACCAACCGCACATACGGCATTCGCAAGAGAATCCAGTTCGTCGCAGATGGCATTGACTCGCGCCACCGCATCGTCTTTCATCATCGGGCTCTGTTCGAGGAGGTGGGATGCAAGGTTGACATGACGCTGACGAAGTTCGGTCAGAAGTTCCCTTGTCTGCACGGCATCCTTTGAAGCGGCGGCATCCGAGATCCTGTACAGAAGGTCCGTCACCTTGGAAAGGGCCGACACCACCACTACAGGCTTCTGGTCAAGTTTGCCTCCGATTATGAATATCGTTCTTGTTATTGCTTCAAAATTGGCGACCGAAGTTCCGCCAAATTTCATTACTATCATAATATCAGTTATTGTTATACTTTATTCTACCACTGATCTTTTATATATGTCTATATAGTTCTGCACTGCAGTTTCCAGTTCTTGGAGCGTTATATGCTCGTCGTCGCGGTGGGCGACGAGGATGGAACCGGGACCGCAGAGGATCTTATGCCTGAAGGCTGTCAGCTGCGGTGCGTCGCTTCCGAATGACACCGGCTTGACCGGAAATCCTTCGAGGACTTCAAAGCGTGTCGGAGCGTCGCCACCGAATGCCGTCACCTTCATATATCTCTGCCAATCAGCCACATCCTTTGCCACAATATCGGATCCGTCCTGCACACGCGGGCGGCCGAAACGCAGTCTGGCCTGAGGTCCGGCGATGTTCTTCATCACATTGCAGACCATTTCGTCAGACTCGAATGTTGTCCTGAAATACACCCTGCATGTGAGTCGGTCACTGAGGATATTCTGAGGATTGTCACTGTGGAGCTTTCCGATGTTCCATGTGGTCTCGCCGAGGACAGGATCGCTCGGGAAGCCTATGCTTCGGAGAGCGTTCACGAAGTCGTTGAACATCATGACCGCACTTCTGCCGTGCTCAGGATAGCCTGAGTGAAAGGCCTCACCCTCGAATTCGATCTCAAAAGATTTTGTGCCTTTGGCCGCAGACGCCATGCAGTTGTCCGTAGGTTCACCGACTACAAGCCGGATTTCATCTGATGACACCTGTCCTGAAATCTGATTGAAGGCCTTGGCGCCGAAGGAACCGGTTTCTTCACCGGCAAGAAGCAGAAGACCGAAGTCCGTGTAACCCTGCTTCTCAAGTTCGAGACACGCCTGATACATCGCGAAAATCTGTCCCTTTGCATCACAGGTACCGCGGCCATATATCAGTGAGTTGAAAGATCCTTCACTTCGTTCAGGATGACAGTGAGATGGTTCAGGATGACAGACTTCCGGAGAAATATATGGCGGGACTGTGTCAAGGTGCGTGCAGAAGATGACCTTTGGGGTGCCCCAGCTGAACAGCAGATTCTCCGGAAGAGGATAACCTTCCGGACAGGCATTCCGCATTGACTCTACAGGAAATCTTTCAAGACGGCATTTCTCAGTCAGCAGCCTTTCAGCAAGAAAAGCGGCGAACTCCCCTTCCTTTCCGGAAGTGGAATCGATCTGAAGCATCTGAAGAAAAAGTTCTATGTCCATCGACAAAAGCCTATTTTTTACAATTTACAAAAATAATCTTTTTTTTGTAATCTGTAAAAAATAAAGATGCTTCACTTCGTCCAGCATGACAGACAACAGATCAGTCAAGTACCCAGATTGCATAAAGGGTAAGGTCGGAACTGCGCTTGACGATTTCATCATTGACATAATCCTTCGGACCGAGACCGTCACGACGGGTGTTCCAGCGAACGAACCTGTAACCGCTCCGGGTAAACTCCGGAATCCTGAGTCTGTTGTTGGTATCGGTCACGATTTTCTGCGACTCGGAAGGATTTCCGCCGGAGGATACCGCTCCCGCCCCGTTTCCGTCATAAGTCACGGTCACATATTCGACATCACCGCCGTTCAATGTAACCATGCCGCCGAGATTCACCACATCCGGGTTAGGCACATAGCCTACGGTCCTGTTGTTGAGAATCCTGCCGGAATTGATGACCACATCAGCCTTGTTGCCGTTCACATACAGGCCGCCGCCCTCATACAGGGTGATGTTGCCGGTTATATCGGGGACATCGACACCGGTACTTCCATCCTTACCGACAATTACCTTGGTTTCCACATCCTCAGGCATATCGACGGCTATGCCGCCTCCACGCTTGGCAGAGGAATTGCCTTCTATCCTGCCTGAAAAAATATCCACCTCGACAGTCTCTGACGTCGATGTCACATATACTCCGCCACCGTATCCGCCGACTTCAGCCGCGGACATCTGATCCACGGACATCTGAGCCACGTTTCCATTTATCACGGCATCGCCACCCTCGGACATGATGAAACTTCCTGAGTTAATGCATATGGCACCACCGTTGCCCTCTTCGACTATGTTTCCGCTGATCTCTCCACCGGAAACGGTAACATTACCGCCGTCAATATATACGGCGCCACCACCGGAAAAGGATGTATTCCTGCCCAGCTGTCCTCCCGACATGGTAAAATAAGGCACGGACGTGGCAGTCTTGCGGACGCAGACGGCACCTCCATAGGCCTCGCTGCGATTATGAAGAATTGCAGCAGTGCCGTCGATCTCCACAGAACCGTTTTCAAGATATACCGCACCGCCATCACCGTCCACATCTTTACCGCCGGTCGCGACGCAGTCCTTGATGGTACCGCCACTCATCACGAACTTAGGATCCTCATTGGCATTGGCACCCTTGCTGATATATACCGCTCCGCCCTTTTCGGCTGAACAGTCCATGATGGTACCGCCTGACATAATGAATGAACCATCCTCCATATATACGGCACCGCCATTCTTGACGACATTATAATAATCGTCGGCTCCGTAGGCCGTATTGCTGTTGCGGACGACACCTCCCGACATAATAAACTCCGGAGCGACAGAAGCACCCGCCGCCATCACAAATTGAGCCGATATGTCTCCTCCGCTGATCTCTATATCCGCCGAGCCTATGGTTCCGACTTCATTTTCGGTCTTGCCTCCACCTACCGAACCTGTCCTGATGACAGGATTGCCGTAAATCCGGACTGTCGCCGATCCTCCGTTGCTTCCGGATACAGTTCCGCCACTGCCGCCACCTATTCCGCTACCTATTCCGCTCTTGGCTATTATATGGCCTCCGCTGATGTCTATAGTGGCATTTCCTCCGCGCAGCGTAGAACTGCTGCCACCTCCGATTGCAGTGCCCAATGCCGAATATGCATATATGTTGCCTCCGCTGATATTCACGACACCGTCACTTCCGATATTTTTCATCGAGCCTCCCCCGCCTATTGCAGAACTTGGTATTCCCCACATATTCTCAAGGTTATAGGCATATACATTTCCACCTGTGACATGTACCTCTCCCGGTCCGCCTTTAGCCGTATGTCCCATGCCTCCGCCGATGGCAGTTCCTGCAGTAGTCGCAACAGCAGTCACCGAACCTCCGGTGATGTATATCTGACCATAACCGTTGCCTCCCCCTCCGATAGCAGTCGCATCTTCGGTCTTTGTCGTACCGGCAAATATTACTCCGCTGTCGATATAAAGGTTATATAAATTTTCATTATATGGGTAAGTTTCACTTTTATCAGCCGTATTGTTTCCAATGGCAGAATTCCAGAAATTGCTTATATAACCTTTGGTGTCTCCGAAATCAGAAGTATAGCCACCGACTTCTTTCACTGTCATGAAATCAGCATCTGCGGCAGTCAGAGACCCCGTGCCTCCGATGGTTATCTTGTCTGTAGGAGTATCATGGATGTGCATACATCCCATGCGGTTATCTCCTACCAGACTGACATTCAACTCAGTATATCCTGACGGAATATATGCTATACCACCTTTATTCCTGTTACGGAATGACTGACCGCTATTGACCGGTACCTGAATGACAGAGTAAATATCATCTATTGTCAGATTATATTTCACGACATTTCCGGCAGTTCCCGAACCTTCCACAAGAATATAATTACTTGTATGCGTACGACCGGCATCGCGTACCACTGCCGTTCCGATATTTCCCTCGTCCGGAGCAGATGTGCCGTCTGTCCTGACATTTTTCCCGTCATCCCAGGCCTCAATCACACTCTCTACACTTGTGTTGTCTGTGATGAAATCCGTCCAATAGTCTCCGCAGGATTTATCCGGAGATTCCACGCGAGGATAATCCGGTATGGTCATCAGACTCCTTTCGGCATTCCATCCTGTCACAGCCCCTCTGTATTTCCACTGTCCGCTTCCTGAAGAATAGCCGTCAGCCGTTCCTGTTGACTGATAGACATAATACACATTAGCGTTTTCATGATCTCCGCTGACATCCTTGATCTCTCCCCCGACATATATCTTCCCGCTGTATGTATCGGCTCCTATACGGACATTTCCCGCTGCCAGATCGAAATAGATCGGAGCGTTCTGTTCCTCGTCATAGAGGGTATAGGTGACCATCCTGCCCGCCGTCCACTTCTTGCCGGCAAGGGAGAATTTGTCAGAGCTACCGTCATTGTATGTCACCTCGACCTCTGCAGAAGAAGTCAGGGTCTGAGGCATGAGCATCAGGGTCAAGGCATCGTCCGTCAGCATCTCATTGGCCTTGACGGACTTGCCCGGATCATCAAAATCGATCACATATTCCGAATCCGGAGAAGTCTGGACCGCCGTGTCCGGAGTCCAGCCGGAACCTATAGTAAATATGCCGGAACCATAGACACCTCTGACATTCACAGACTCGACCGTAGCGGCAAAGCCCATCTTGAAACGTACTGCAGTCAGCACATGACGGAAGTCCAAAGGGATGCTCATGCCCTTGGCCGAAGAGACCATCACATCCGCCTCTGCCTCGATCAGATCCTCCTGGGACGCCACAACAGACTTTATCTCATATGGTATGGAAGGCACACCGATCAATGACCCGCCCGGTACCGTCAGTTCGACATATGGTGCATAAGCAAAGACCTTCAGCCTATTGTCCTTCTCATCCTTCCTGTCCGGAACTGAAGTCCAACGGACAGGCTCTCCTGTGAGCATATTGCCCTCAAAGGCGAATTCCGCATTGGTCAACATATCCCATGAAGAGCATGATGTCTTTACATCATCCCAATTCCCGACATATTGATAGGCGATGATTCCCGCATCTCCGGTGAGAGACACGACCGGAGCCGCCTTCGTCCCGGCCTCCACCGGCCAGTCCCGCTCCTCGACACCTAATCTGCCGGATACTCCGCATGACATGTCGGAAGTTCTGGTTTCGTATGAATCCACTCCCGTGACAAATGTGATATACTCGCTCGGATGCTCATAATAATCCATTTCCTCCACGCAAGATGCGAGAAAGAAAACAGACAGAACCGTTAGCAATATATGTTTCTTATGTCCAGGACTCATATAAATCTTCCTTCTTTATCTGTCAAGTTCCCAGATTGCATAAAGGGTAAGGTCGGAGCTGCGCTTGACTGTCTCGCCATCGACATAATCCTTCGGACCGAGGCCGTCAGGACGGGTGTTCCAGCGAACGAACCTGTAACCGCTCCGGGTAAATGCCGGAATCTTGAGCCTGTTGTTGGTGTCGGTCACGATTTTCTGGGACTCGGAAGAGTTCCCGCCGGTAGAGACCGCTCCGGCTCCGTTTCCGTCATAAGTCACGGTCACAGATTCTACGTCTCCGCCGTTCAATGTAACCATTCCGCCCTCGTTCACCACATCAGGGTTAGCCACATAGCCTACGGTCCTGTTGGAGAGAATCCTGCCGGAATTGATGACCACATCCGCCTTGGTGCCGTTCACATACAGACCTCCGCCTTCATACAGGGTGATGTTGCCGGTTATATCGGGAACATCGACACTGGTGCTTCCCGCTTTGCCGACAATCACTTCGGCTTCCACAGACGGATGAGCCGACATATCGACGGCTATGCCGCCACCTCGCTTGGCGGAGGAATTGCCTTCTATCCTGCCGGAAAAGATATCGACCTCGACAGTCTCTGACGTCGATGTCACATATACTCCGCCACCGTATCCGCCGAGTTCATCCGCGGACATCTGAGCCACGTTTCCATTTATCACGGCATCGCCACCTTCGGACATGAGGAAACTTCCTGAGTTAATGCATATGGCACCGCCGTTGCCCTCCTCAACGATATTTCCGCTGACTGTGCCGCCGGAAACCGTCACGTTACCGCCTTCGATATAAACGGCACCGCCACCTGAAACGGAAGTATTCCTGCTCAGCGATCCGCCGGACATGGTGAAAGAAGGCACGGATGTGGCAGTCTTGCGGACACAGACGGCACCGCCATAGGAATCGCTACGATTATGAAGAATAGCAGCAGTGCCGCTGATCGTCACAGAACCGTTTTCAAGATATACCGCGCCACCGTCACCGTCAACGTCATCGTCATCGTCACCGGTTGCAGAGCAGTTCTCAATGGTACCGCCACTCATCTTGAATTCCGGATCCTTCTTGGCCTTGGCACCCTTGCTGATATACACGGCTCCGCCCTTTTCGGCAGAACAGTCCATGATTGTGCCACCTGACATTTCGAATGAACCGTCCTCCATATATACGGCACCGCCATTCTTGACGATATTATAATATTCATCGGCGTCATCGGCTGTATTGCTGCTCCTTATGAGTCCGCCTGTCATTTTGAATGTCGGTGGATCATCCGCTCCTGCAGCCATCACGAACTGAGCCATCGTATATCCGCCATCGACGGTAATGAATGCCGTGCCGAGTTTGCCCCTTGCCACATGTCCGCTCCTGCCGCCTCCGATGGAACCGGTCTCCACTACGGCATTGCCGGAAATGTTTATAATCGCCCTGCCGCCATCGACATTTATGGATGCATCGTTTTGAACCCCTCCGGAGCATCCTGTTCCGCCACCGATTCCTGCACCGGCAGAGACCGATCCTGAAGCTATGCTCCTGGCTACGACATGACCACCTGAAATTTTCACATCCGCCTCACCTCCCTCGCGAGTTTTGGAAGAACCTCCACCTATAGCGGTTCCCAAAGCGGTCTGTGCATAGACGTTACCTCCTGTTATAGTAACATTACCTATATTTCCAATACTCGCATTAGAGCCTGACCCTCCTATAGCCGCACTCGGAATCTGAGAACTATGAGCAAAATTATATGCATAAATATTCCCACCATTGATCTCCACATATCCTTCACCACCCATATCACTAAAACCGATACCACCTCCGATTGCAGTTCCTGTAGTTGTTGCAACTGCAGTGACATTACCACCATTAATAGTAACGAATCCGATTCCATTGCCTCCTCCACCTATCGCAGAACAATTTTCTGCTCCAGTCGTTCCAGCAAAAACAACCCCGCTGTTAATAACTATACCCCAGCTATGATCACCGGACCTGTTAGGCCAGTCAGCTGCCCCAATTGCCGAATTATAGTGATTTGAATAGTATCCACCTCCATTTTTATAGAAATCTGCATCAGCAACTGTCAGGGAACCGACTCCTTCAAAAACCAATTCATTAGAATAGTCTTTTTTATTTACTTCGGAATCGGATGTTCCATTACGATAATGAATACATCCCAACCTGCTGTCACCAATCATGTTTATAATCAGTTTTGCCCCGTTACCTGATGGTACAAAGCCTATTCCACCGGTAGTTCTTGAAGTATTGTTTCCGGTCCTGCTGCCACTCGGCCCCGGAGAGAACCTCGAATAAATATTATCAATAGTAAGATTGCAGATCAGATTGCCGCTGACATGAATGTTATTTGTCGTATAAGTACGCCCGGCATTGACAGCCACTCCCTGCGTGCCTTCTTCATTATCCCAAGCCTCAATGACAGTCTCAACAAAATCTTTATCTACTGCCTCACCGAATGGCTTTCCTCCATTGGTAATGAATTCACTCCATGGAATATCATTATATCTGGCTTCCGGATATGTCGGAGGCATCGTACCGCCTCGGTTAGCTTCCGTTGACTGATACACATAGTAAGTATTTGTAGAACTATGAGCAGCCGTTTTCTGGACAGGAACGAACTCTTCACCCTGTTTCTCAAAAACATAACCTGTATAAGTGGAAGCGTTGATTATTACATCCCCCGCAGCCAGGTCGAAATAGATCGGAGCGTTCTGCTCCTCGTCATAAAGGGTATAGGTGACCATCCTGCCCGCCGTCCACGTCTTGCCGGCAAGGGAGAATTCGTCAGGGCTACGGTCACTGTTGTATGTCACCACGACCTTTGCAGAAGAGGTAAGGGCCTGGGGCATGAGCATCAGGGTCAAGGCATCGTCCGTCAGCATCTCATTTGCTTTGACCGACTTGCCCTGATCACCAAAAGTAATCTCATATACGGAATCCGGAGAAGGCTGTTTCGCAGCGTTAGGAGTCCAGCCGGAACCGATGGTAAATATGCCGGAACCATAGACTCCGCTGACCCTCACAGACATAACCGTGGCGGCAAAGCCCATCTTGAAACGGACAGCAGTCAGCACATGACGGAAGTCCAAAGGAATGCTCTTGCCATTGGCAGAAGATACCTTCACATCCGCCTCTGCCTCGACCAGGTCGGTCTGTTCTGCCACAGTGGGCTCAATCTCATACGGTATGGAAGGAACACCTGTCAATGAAGATATGCCGGCTGCGGACAAATCAATATAAGGTGCATAGGCAAAGACCTTAAGACTATCAGACGAGACAGAGGTCCATCTTACAGGATCTCCTGCAAGCATGTTGCCCTCAAAGGTGAATTTCGAGTTGGTCAGCCAGGATGTTTCCGTACCTTTCCATCCGCCTGAATACTGATAGGCGATGATTCCCGCATCTCCGGTGAGAGACACGACCGGAGCCGCCTTCGTCCCGGCCTCCACATGCCAGTCCCGCTCCTCGACGCCCAATCTGCCGGACACTCCGACTGACACGTCGGAAGCTCTGGTTTCGTATGAACCCACTCCCGTGACAAATGTGATATACTCGCTCGGATGCTCATAATAATCCATTTCCTCCACGCAACCGCAGAGAAAAAGAAGCATCGCTCCGAATAACCATATATGTCTGCTGCTCTTCATTGTCTATTCCGTATAAAGATTGTCATTCTCGTTTTCCCATGAAGTCAAGGTGCAGAAACCGTCGATGATGGCCAAAGGATCGAAATACAAGGCCAGCACATACTGCTTTCCTGCCACGAAACCATCAGTCACAGAAATAACCTTTTCAGCTTTCTTCCCGTCTGCTGTGGTGACAGTTACAGTCACATTGGCGGCCGGGCTGACGAACACAGATCCATGAACACCGTCCACATCATCAAAGACTATGTCCAAGTCCTTTCCGGCCCCATACTCAAACGCAGTAACAGTTCCGTCTGTCAGATACTCCAGCGACGATCCGTCAACCGACTTCAGCTGCACTTCCATCTTGGATGAAACAGTTATCCCGGTGATGTTGCCCCACGCATCGACAGCATCGTGAGAAGTCGCACAAGCGACAATTTTCAGCCATGTAAGAACATGCCCGAACTGCTGGGATTCGAACTTGGCGTTCCATTCTCCATCTATTTGCGGAGCGAACATCAGATCCTGTGAGCCGGTTATTTGGGCCTCAGCTAACACGCCGTCAGACCCGTCATAAGTCCATGCATCCTGCGGATAGAACCCCATGCAATATACTGTACCATCTGTCGGGTATTTCAGGGCCTTGTCCTGCTCACCTCCATAAAGAACGGCCACCGGGTCTCCCGTCACGAATGTCACTTTAGTATGACATGGTATATATGTCTCCTGATTTGTGGCATCCTCAGTCTCATACTG
>JAFUQW010000113.1 GCA_017472115.1 Bacteroidales bacterium
GTTCCCTCAGTGTTCCCAAGAACGAAAAAAGCACTCACGAAATTTTCGTAAGTGCTTGATTTTCAAGTAGCGGGACGCAGGATTGAACTGCGGACCTCATGATTATGAATCATGCGCTCTAACCAGCTGAGCTATCCCGCCGAATTTGTTGAGATAGAAGGACTCGAACCCTCACTGACAGAGCCAGAATCTGTAGTGCTACCATTACACCATATCTCAATTTGGCTTCCCTTTTCTAATTTGGGACTGCAAAGGTATGAATGTTTTGCGAATTTGCAAAACTTTTTATCAAAAAATTGTCTTTTTCTGAAAAAGAGCATATATTAGCCACATGAAACGGATTTTCTTTGCTCTGATTTGTCTGATGTTTTCTCTGACCGGGTCGGCACAACCGAAGTCGTTAGGTGTTCGTGCTGGTCTGGAATATCAGCTCAGTTATGAGCATCGTGTGACGACGCGCGGAGATTTCATCGAGATGGATCTCGGCTATCAGCTTCTGGGAAACGGTCTGAATGTAGCCTGTGCTTATGACTTCATGGTTGCCAGGCCGAAGTGGACGAGCAGAGGAGAATGGGGATTTTATATCGGTCCGGCCGTCAAAGTGGGGCATCTGTGGGTCGGCACATATATTTCAGCAGGCGCCCAGATAGGTCTGGAATATAATTTCGAGTTTCCCCTTCAGATTTCTCTGGATGTCAGACCCGCTATAGGGGTAGGAATAGTCAACCGTTCAGCCAGTCTGTATGGAGGAGAATCTGTAATCGGGGCATGTCCCGCTCTGTCTTTGCGATATTGTTTCTTATAAAGTCATCCGGTCTGCGTACCTATATGGCTCATGTCATAATGACTGTACCTTTGACTCAAGATTTTGTGCGATGGTATTGGAGGTGTGTTACAGCCGATCGACATAGAGTATCCCGTCCAGGTGGTCGGTTTCGTGCTGGAATATCACAGCTGTGAATCCGCTGACTGTGTCACGGACAGTCGGAAGGGGAGCACCGCCGGACTTCCAACCAGCCTCGTCTCCAGCCCTCCTGCCGGAGCTTCGTCCAGCTCCGTATTCCCGCTCAAGACGTTTGCGGAGTTTCCGGGGACTCTGTTCCGATGCGGTTTCCTTCAAACGGTCCATGTCGGTATATTCGATCACGACCTCCTGGCTGCGGAGTACGTCGGCACGCATGTCAGGCACCGACAGACAACCTTCCGGGCCGTATGCCACGGAGTCTGACAGGCAGACTATGCGGATGTTTGGATAGACTTCGAACGGCTCGTCTTCCTTGTCGAAGCGCTGGACTGCCACCACTCTCCTGTTGAGGCCGACCTGAGGGGCAGCGATGCCGACTCCATCCTGCGTAGGGTGGGTGACTGTCGCCACCATAAGCCTTGACAGCATGGCGAACTCCTCCGACAGCAGTGCGTCTGCAGAAAGGTCTCTACTGATGCCACGCAGCACCGTAAGGTCGAGGCTGTCTTCGATGGTCAGGACCCTCATCGTTCCGGAAGGTACCGCTGAAGCCAGCTCTCTACCCTCGGATGCTTCATGAATGAGGGCTTTTTCCCTGTCGGTGAAGTCTCCGGGGCCGCTCCTGTGGCATCCTGTGTTGAGGAATGCCAGGACAAAAGCGGCAGCAAGTACGCTCAGGGGCCGCATTGCGGCATATATGCCATGCCTTTTCATATCAATCGAATAAGTCTCTGTTGCGGCCGAGCAATGCCACCGCATAGACCTCGCAGCCTTCGCTTCGGCCCACGAATCCGAGTTTCTCTGTTGTGGTAGCCTTCACGGACACTCTTGCCGGAGAGATTTCCATTATCTCGGCAAGACATTCACGCATCGGGATTATGTACGGAGCCAGTTTCGGGCGCTGCATGGCAATGGTTATGTCAACATTCACGATATGCCATCCTTCCCGGTCTATCAGTTCCACAACCCTTGCCAGCAGAATCTTGCTGTCGATTCCCTTGAATTCGTCCGATGTGTCGGGAAAATGTTTCCCGATGTCGCCGAGTGCCAATGCTCCGAGCAGGGCATCGCACAATGCATGTATTGCCACATCCCCGTCCGAGTGCGCTATGCATCCCAGAGGGCTTTCCACCTGCACACCGCCGAGCCATAAAGGCAGCCCTTCCGCCAGCGCGTGCACGTCATATCCGTTTCCTATTCTTATATCCATACTGCAAACTTACATAAAATTTTCTTCTCGCCGTGCCGCGAAGTGCATATAGTCTGCCTTTTCTCTTACTTCGTGATGAAAAGTTATCGGATTTCCGAATTTTCAGTCGCGAAGTATAATGAATTCCATTACGGAACATGACCTCGTGCCATTTTATAAATATATTTGACAGAAACATCTCAAAAAACTGCCGGTGTTGCCGACACTTCATTTTAAAGAAGCGTCGGCAACGGTACCCTTATGTAACTGTCCGAATATCAATTTAATACAAAAATGTAGCGTTGCCGACACTGCCGCCGTATGAAGCGTCGGCAACATTAGGAATACAAACAGTAACCCTCGGGGCTGATCATCAGGTACAAGCCCATCGCAACAAACCGATAGACACACACCGAGATCTCCCGCTCGCAGATTTGTTTATCTCTCGTCATGTCTGCTTGTGCTGCCACATTTTCCTCCACGAAATGGCCGATTTTGGTGGACAAACCTGACAAAAATTCCCGTTTCTCCACGAAATGGCGCCTTTTCATGGATAAGGCCATCACAACCCCTGAGAGAATCATGCTGAACGAATTACGATAAAGATTCTTCGCTGGCGCTCAGAATGACAGTCAGTGTGAACATGCGGTGGCAGATGGAGTGTGGTACACAATGCGTTGATAATCAGCGAAATGACATGTTAGCTTGCATGGCAAGGAAGGTGAGCTGATCTATTTAATGTACTGATAGTCAGTTGATTGTGAATCATGGCAACGCTTCGCTGGCGCTCAGAATGACAGTCTGCGTAATAATGACAGTCAGTGTAAAAAAGGCAGTCAGTGTAAGAATGACAGTCAGTGTAAACATGTATATCAATATCAAAAAATGTCCGGATTATATGTCATAAAGAGGTTATATGGTAACTAAATTTCGACAATCTGATTTATTTGACTATTTTTGCTGATTACACGCGTATGGCACTGAAGCCTTATGCGGCAAACGAACGATTATGGGATTCAATTTCAGTTTTTTCGGCAAGCAGGAAGTCCGTGGCTTCAACTACCGTCCTCGTTTCTATGACCCTGAGACAGAGGAGCGTCGCAAGAAATATGGCGATTTCACCAAGAAGGATGAGCCATATGTGCCCGGAACCCACATCAAAGGCAGTTTCCGTGACGGAAGCTACCAGAGGAAGAAGGATATGAGCCGCAACCAGAAGGCCATCGGAGTTATCACGATGATTCTGCTGTTTGCTGTGATCTATCTGATTTACGAATACTATCCGATCCTGCTTCAGGCACTCGGGCAGTAACCGATCGGGTGCAAAAAACCCGGAAAACGCACTCGATACCGTCAAAATCAAGGGGATCAAGCGCAAAAACGCCGTAAAATGCACTCGATACCACCAAAACAGGGACCGGGTGCAGAATCGCCGGAAGACCTGAGACGAAAGAAACAGATATGGATATAAGGATATTACCAAGCAATATAGCCAACATGATAGCCGCGGGAGAGGTCGTGCAGAGACCGGCATCCGTGGTCAAGGAACTTGTGGAGAATGCAGTCGATGCGGGAGCCGACCAGGTTACGGTCCGGATACAGGATGCCGGACGCACGCTGATCCAGGTGATCGACAACGGTTGCGGAATGTCTCCGGACCAGGCGGTGCTCTGCTTCGAGCGCCACGCCACTTCCAAGCTCCATACGGCGGAGGACCTGCAGAACATCCTCACTTTCGGATTCCGCGGTGAGGCTTTGGCATCCATTGCGGCTGTTGCGGAGGTTACCCTCAGGACCCGCCGCGAGGAGGATGAGGTGGGTTGCCAGGTGGATTTCGCTGATTCGCAGCATCTTGCCACTCAGGAGACTGCCACTCCGAGGGGGGCGAACTTCTCTGTACGCAATCTTTTCTATAATGTGCCGGCGCGGAGGAAGTTCCTCAAGTCGGACAATGTCGAGTTCAAACATATAGTCGCTGAGTTCACCCGTGTTGCCCTGACTCGTCCGGACATCGGATTCACCCTGACTCACAACGGCAAGGATGTCATGGTGCTCAGGCCTGCAAAGTCCCTGAAGTTCAGGATTCAGGATGCCCTCGGAGCCCATGTGGTCAACGACATAGTCGATATCAGCGCACAGACATCTGTGGTGGGAATAGAAGGTTTCGTCGGTCGTCCTGATGCGGCAAAGAAGGGCCTTGGCAACCAGTATTTCTTTATCAACGGCCGTTTCTTCAAGAGCCCTTATCTGCACAAGGCGGTGATGAAGGCATATGAAAATCTTATCCCTGACAGCGTTACTCCATCGTATTTCATTTATCTTGAGATAGATCCGCAGTCTGTTGATGTGAATATCCACCCTACCAAGACGGAGATCAAGTTCGAGGAGGACAGTGTGATTTTCCAGATCCTATATGCCTGCATAAAGGAAGCCTTAGGCAGAAACTCATTCGGGGCCAGCATCGATTTCGACCGTGAAGGTGTGCCTGACATCCCTGCGTTCGGAAGGAATTTCGCCGAATTTCATCCTGTATCCGAGCCGGGAACAGGGGTTGACAGTTCGTTCAATCCTTTCGATAATGACGGCTTCCCGTCCGAGGATTCTCCTTTCAGCAATTCTTTTGATCCGACTGATTCGCCGATGAGGGGGACCGCAGCCGATCCGGCGGGGTTTGACTTCATGTCTGCCGGAGACTGGAAAGAGGCCGGAGACAGTTTCGAAAGGCGCAATGCAGGACCGGCGTATGGCAACGGTATCGGCGCATCCCGCTATATCGACCGTCGCGATGACTACGGCAAGCTCTTCGAGGACAAGCTGACTCCGTCGAAGTCCATTCTGACACTTCAGGGCAGATACATATTCACTCCGGCAAGTTCCGGACTCATGGTCATCAACATCAGCAGGGCTATGGAACGCATCCTCTATGAACGTTTCCTGAAAGCTATTTCAAGCAACGCCCACGCCACTCAGACGGCGCTGTTCCCTGTGACCGTACAGGTCGGTGTGGAGAATATGTGCCTGTTCGAGGAGCATTCGCAGATGCTGGCATCCCTCGGATTCGACATCGCACCGTTCGGGACCGATACCATCGTCGTCAACGGAGTGCCTGAGGGTTACAGTGCGGAATCGGGCAAGGTGCAGACCATGGTGGGGGATCTTCTTCTGATCCTTTCCGAGGACCACAGCGCATTGGAAGAGATGATGACTGCCAATTTGGCAAGCCGGTTTGCCAGATTGGGCGCATTGAGCGGCGATCCTGTCACAAATCCGGCCGAGGCACAGAGGTTGATTGATGAACTTTTCGCATGCGACAATCCGGAATACACCGGCAACGGTCGCAGGATCGTATCGATCATCACCACAGACGAATTAGATAAAAGATTCTGATCGCTCCTGATGCGTCAGGTGACGAAGATGAAAGTGCGGCGTGAGAAATAAATAAGAACAGAAAATGAGTTACTATTACTACAACAACGACAACGGCGGCCGACGCGGTTTCATGAGCAATGTTCCCACGGCCATCAAGAACATAATCATAATCAATGTGCTTGTCATGATCATGACGAGTCTGAACGGAGATTTCATGTATGAGACGTTCTCCCTCTTCTACCCGACATCGCCGTTCTTCCACTGGTGGCAGCCGGTGACCCACATGTTCATGCACGGAGGCTTCTGGCATCTGTTCTTCAACATGTACACCCTCTTCATCTTCGGTAGTGTTCTCGAAAGGGTCTGGGGCACCAGGAAGTTTCTCATATTCTATTTCGTGACAGGCTTGGGTGCGGCTGCCGTACATACCGGTGTGGAATGGATTCAGATGAACCATTGGATGGCTCAGGTGGCCGAAGGTTCGATGACTGCCCAGGCGCAGATCCATGCCCTCAAGATGACTCCGACCGTGGGAGCTTCAGGTGCGATCTATGGTGTCCTTATGGGATATGCGATGCTTTATCCGGATTCGATCATGACTCTTGTGTTCCCTCCTATATCAATGAAGGCCAAGTGGTTCGTCCTTATATTCGCCGGTATCGAACTTCTTACCGGAGTCAGCGGCATGGGTGGCGGCGTGGCACATTTCGCTCATCTTGGAGGCCTTATCTTCGGATTCCTTCTGATACGCTACTGGAAGAAGAGACGCACATTGTACAACCGTTACGATTGATTCTCCCTCATGTCAAGGAACTGGCTTTTCGGACTCACTTCACGTGTGATGATGCTTGTGGTGGCAGGACTTCTGATCCTGTCATACATATCCATTGTGATCAATCCCGCCAAGGTCTGGCTCATTTCCGTGGCCGGAATCCTTTTCGTGCCTCTTTCCATAATAAATGTGATCCTCCTGCTTTGGGCCTTGAAACGCCGCTCGAAGTCATTCATGATCCCGCTCGCCGCCCTCGTTCCGGCATTCTTCTTCGTCGGAAGATATGTCCGGTATGAGACGGACGAAGAGCGCCGGGAGCGTCAGGAACTGGCAGAAGGCTCCCTTGACATCATGTCCTACAATGTCGGGCGCTTTGCCCTCCATGATGCGGAAGGAGTGTCCGATGCCGAGGCCTGCGCGGATTCCATATTCGCCTTCATACGTGAGCGGAATCCCGATATCGTCTGCCTTCAGGAGTTCAGGGCAAAGGATCTGAATCGTGTCAAGTCCTATCTTTCGGCTAAGATGAAGGGCTATAGCGTTGAATACTATCTCTTTCCGTCCAAGGAAGGGGCCTTCGGCAATGTCACCCTCAGCAGGTTGCCTGTCATGGGGAAGGGCAGGATAAAATTTGATGAAAGCGCCAATCTCGCGATATATACCGATTACGAGCACAACGGCAAGCCTTTCAGGGTATATAACTGTCATTTCGAGAGTTACAACATTTCCCCGTCAGGAATAGTCCGGGCTCTTGCCCGTCGCGACAGCACCATTATCGAAGAGACGGGAATCAAGATGAAGCGTTCCATCACAAGACGTCCCAAGCAGGTTGACAAGGTCTTCTCCGACATCGAGAAATGTCCTGTAGATGCCTTCGTGTGCGGAGACTTCAACGATAATCCGATGTCATACACCTACTTTCGCATGACCCGCGGACGAAAGGATGCCTTCGTGGAAGCCGGACATGGTTTCGGAGCTACCTATGCCGGTCTGTGGCCTCTGCTCAGGATTGACTACATACTTCTTCCGGACACATACAGAACCATTACACATGACATTCCGCGTATCAGATTCTCAGATCATTATCCTGTAGTCGCAGAAGTGGCACTGAACTGAAAATCTTCAACCGGACTTTTAATAAACTATAAATGATCATGAAAGAAGCCATTCAGCAAGCCTTGGAAGTCCTCCGCAAGGGAGGAATCATCCTCTATCCCACAGATACGGTCTGGGGGCTCGGTTGCGACGCCACGGATCCCACTGCAGTGGCAAAGATATATGAGATCAAGCGTCGCGCCGACAGCAAGTCCCTCGTCCTGCTCGCCTCGGACATCGACATGATATGCCGCTATGTAAAGGAGATTCCCGTGATGGCGGTTCAGTTGGTGGAGGTGAACGACAAGCCTATGACCATCATTTATCCGGGTGCGATAACGGGTCCGTCACCGGCTGTCAGCCCTGCAGCAGATTCCGCTCAAGTGACCGAATTGCCTAAGGCTGACCGCAATGCCTTGGCTTTCAACACTGTCGCTGAAGATGGTACTGTAGGCATAAGGATTCCGATGATGGATTTCTGTCAGCAGCTGATTTCCCGTTTCGGCCGTCCGATAGTATCCACCTCGGCAAACATCTCCGGCGAGCCTACTCCTAAGAATTACTCGGAGATCAGCGACGAGATCCTCTCGGCCGTAGATCATATAGTCGATCCCTCCCTCGAACGCGGTTCCACAGGCCGATCCTCATCCATAATCAAGGTCGGTCTCGACTACTCCATCGAGATCATCCGCAAATGATCACGTCCCCGCGCCCCCGGCTCTCCGTTCCCGCACCCCCCCCCGCTGGCGCCCAACCCCCTGATTCTCAGCTGTTTCACTATAATTCGCTGCTGCAATCCGACGGCAGCGAATTGTGGTTACATTATTGATACTCAGCAACTTATCCGCCAGTGCCAAAATATAAAATAAGCAAAAACCCAGAAAATCCCATGGATTAAAAAATTTTTTCGTCACATTTTTCTTTTTTTTATACTCAACTGTTCAGTAACCCTGTATTTTCGGGCTAAAAAATATCGGGTGATGAAAAAGAGAAGAAGATTCTACAAAGATGCTGCGACTCATGTCTATCAGCGCGCAGTCAATGGATTCAACATTTTTTATACTATGGAAGACAGGCTGGTGTTCTGCACCGTTTTCAGTCATTTTGCAAAAAAGTGCGGAATCGATGTCCTGGCCTTGTGTCTTATGGTTGATCATATCCATGTATTGGTTCAGGCAGAAAGCAGAGAGAAGTTGAGTTCTTTTGTTTTGCTATACACTTCCCTGTATGCCAGACTGTTCAATGCTTCCCGGCATAGGGAGGGACAACTGTTCGTCAAAAGTTTCGGAAGTGCGCCTAAATCAGGTGACAAAAAGATCAGAACCACAATATCGTACATATTCAATAATCCGGTAGAGAAGGATATATGCCCTCGTGCGGAAGATTATCGTTGGAATTTTCTTGCATACGCATCCTCACCTTCTCCTTTCTCGGTCTCTCGGAAAACAGAGAATATGTCCCGGCCGTTGAGGAGGGCAATAGCTGAGGTCAGGAAGTTTTACGGGATGGATATGTATCTGGGCTATAATGTGTTGAGACGCATCTTCCATAAGTTGGCCGCAGATGATAGAGAGAGACTTGCTGATTATGTCATTTCACTATATAATCCCATCAGATATGATGTGGTGACTGCTTATTACGGATCTTATGAAGATATGCTTACGGCAGTCAACTCAAATACAGGCAGTGAATATGATCTGAAAGAAGAATATAATCCCTATTCGGATTCAATCTATCAGGATATGTCGGACTATCTCCAGTTCGAGTTAAAAATCGATCCCTGGCTTATTCCGTCTATGACGGTCGATGAAAAAATAAGGGTCGCAGGGCTGCTGAAATCCAGGTTGCCGTTGACCAACAGACAATTGTGCAAGTATCTGCACATGGTACCTGCTGGCGATACCCAAAGCGCTGGCACTTAATCCGCTGATTATCAACCATATCGCGGGAATTCGCTGCGGTTGGAGAGCAGCAGCGAATTACTGCTAAGTTGTTGGTGTTCAGGGGGTTGTCTGCCAGCTAGGGCCATCACAGGTGACGGAAATAGACGGCGGAGACGGCGGTGAGGGCGGCGGTTTCGGTGCGGAGACGGGAATTGCCCAGATGCACGGGGATGAATCCGTTGGCAAGGGCCAGTTCTGCTTCGGCACGGGAAAAATCGCCTTCAGGACCGATCAGGACCACGATTTCCGTACCTTCAAAGCCGGAGAGGGCTTCCTTTATGTTGCGGCGTGGCACATTCTCGTCTTCGAAGCAGTAGGCGATCAGTCGAAGGGAGTGACTGCGGTCCCCGCCGTGTGCAAGGATGAAATCCCGCACGGACATCGGTTCATGTACTATAGGCACTGCAGCTTTCAGAGACTGCTTGGACGCACTGATCAGGATCTTCTCAAGGCGTGCCGTCTTGAACACCCTTCTTTCGGAATGCTCTCCGATTACAGGTGAAATCTCGTCAAGGCCGATCTCGCAGGCCTTTTCGGCAAACCACTCATAGCGGTCGTTATTCTTTGTCGGGCACACAGCCATGTGCAGCCGGTAGGGATGACCGCCCCAGTCAGGCTCGGATGAAAGGACAGATGCTTCCACTCCCTTGGGACTGTCGGAAATGATGCGGCAACGATGAAGCCCTCCGCATCCGTCTATGACCGAAATCTCATCGCCGCTGCGGTGCCTGAGCACCTTGATGCAATGTCCGGATTCGTCCTGGTCGAGACGGCAGATGCCACCGGATATGTCCTGAGAATAGAAAAGTTCCATGATCCTTGTAAGTTAGTGCTGCAAACGCAGAAATCAGTCTGCAAATATAGTCAAAATTGCTACTTTTGCATTAATTAATCCCTCAGTCCCGAGCTGAAGAGGAATCAGACCGATATTGAAGGAGAAACTATATCAGAAACTGAATGAGAAACGATACCAGAAACTGAAGCCGAAACGATGAAAAAACGCATTTTGTCCTTAGATATACTCAGAGGTCTTACCGTAGCCCTCATGATCGTAGTCAACAATCCCGGTTCGTGGAGCAATATATTCCCGCCGCTCAGACATGCGGCCTGGGACGGATGCACGCCTACGGACCTGGTTTTCCCGTTTTTCCTGTTCTGCGTCGGAGCTTCGATAGCTTTTTCCTTAAGCCGGTACGAAAGACTTGATGCAAAGGCGGCCTCAAAGATATTTAAAAGAGGAGCCGGAATCTTCCTTATAGGTCTCGGACTTAATGCATTCCCGTTCTTTCCGCTCCGGCCTGATCCGGAACTCTCAGCGTGGCAGAACTGGACCAGATGGCTCTCTGATATCAGAATATTCGGCATCCTGCAGAGAATAGCCCTCTGTTATATTGCAGCAGCTGTCATGACCCTGTGGCTCAGGAAGGAACCGAAAAAGATCATCATCGCCATGGCATCCCTATGCGCAGTACATGTGGCGTCACTTCTGGTATTTGCCGGTCCTGAAGGAGCTTTCACCCTTGAGGGGTGTGCGGCACGAAGACTGGATGAGGCCCTCTTCGGGGCATCGCACCTGTATGACGGCTATCGCTACGCTGACGGCACCAGGGCTGCATTCGATCCGGAAGGCCTTCTCGGAGTGCTCACAGGCACATGCACGGCCTTGACCGGATACCTTGCCGGCCGGATCCTGCGCCGCAGTGATGAAATCCCGTTGAAAATCGCGAGGCTCTACACATGGGCGGCAGTATCACTTGCCCTTTCGCAGATCCTCAGCATCTGGATTCCGGTCAACAAACCCCTCTGGTCGGTATCTTATGTGTTCTATACATCCGGGTGGGCGATGTTTGTGCTGGCCTTCATAACCTGGATGACAGATGTCAAAGGATGGGTCAGACCGTTCACTCCTCTGCGTGCATTCGGTATGAATCCGCTGGCAATATATTCGTTATCAACGCTTATAGCCATAATTCTCGGAAGCATCATCGGGTGGAATTACAGTGCCGTATTCGGCACGAATGAATGGATGTCACTCTTTTATGCCCTTCTTTTCATGCTTTTCCATCTGGGTGTGGCCATGATTCTCTATAAAAAGAATATTGTCATAAAACTCTGACGGACATGTATATAGGCTTGATTTCCGATACTCACGGCGTTTTCGATGCGCCATTCCGTGAATTCTTCGAGCCGGTCGATGAGATCTGGCATGCCGGTGATTTCGGAGGAGGCCTTGAGCTGGCAGAACAGATCGCTCGGTTCAAGCCTCTGAAAGGCGTGGCAGGCAACTGCGACAACCACAGTCTCCGCTTCATCCACCCTCTCCACCGCGTTTTCGAATGCGAGGGACTGAAGGTGCTGATGACCCATATCGGCGGCTATCCGGGCAGGTACGACGCACGCGCCCGACAGCTCATCGACCTCCATCGTCCGGATATATTCGTCTGCGGGCATTCCCATATCCTCAAAATCATGCGTGACGACAAAAGGAACATGATGACGATCAATCCAGGAGCAGCCGGAATCCAGGGCTTCCATATAGTCCGCACCGCCCTCAGGTTCAAGATCGAGCAGGGACGTATCCACAGCATGGAGGTATTCGAACTGGACCGGTGAGTTTGAGAAATATGACATAAGGGTGAAAAAATGTGACATTCGGTAAAATTCTCATATTCAGAGAACAATAGCAGATGTTTTTCTCTATCTTTGTAAATTAAAAACTGCAGATTCTCTGCGGCATAAAACGGACAGACACTAACTGAATGGCAGCATCTAAGTCAAAGAGCGTATGGTTCTGCAAGGCCTGCGGCAACGAAAGTCCCAAATGGATGGGGCGTTGCCCTGCGTGCGGAGAGTGGAACACGATGGTAGAGGAGACTGTCGTGACGGGAAAGAAGCAGGAATCGAGACATATGTCTGTTCCCGGCTCGGGGCATAAGCCGATGCCGCTTGCCCATATAGATTCTTCGGTAGAAAATCGCATGACCCTCAACAACGGTGAAGTTGACCGTGTCCTCGGCGGGGGACTGGTCGAAGGTTCGTTAGTGCTTATCGGCGGAGAGCCCGGCATCGGAAAGTCAACCCTGTCCCTTCAGATTCCGCTTCATTGCCCTCGACTCAAGACTCTCTATGTCACGGGTGAGGAAAGTGCAAAGCAGGTCAAGCTCAGGGCGGCAAGAATAGGTGGCGATGATTCCAACTGCTTGATATACAGCGAGACGCTGATGGAGAACATCATGGCTGAAGCAAGGGATATCATGCCTGACCTCATGGTGGTTGATTCGGTCCAGACCATGTATTCGCAGTATGTCGAGTCATCTCCGGGCTCTGTGACCCAGATCAAGGAGACTGCCGCCATGCTGCTCAGATTCGCAAAGGAGACAGGCATTCCCGTAATCCTCATCGGTCATATAACGAAGGAGGGAAGCATAGCCGGTCCGAAGATTCTGGAGCATATCGTCGATGTCGTTCTGCAGTTCGAGGGGGACAACAGGGGAGCCTACCGCATTCTCAGAAGCATAAAGAACCGTTTCGGATCCACGTCCGAGCTTGCTGTGTTCGAGATGACGGGAAAAGGGCTCCGTGAAGTGAGCAATCCCTCCGAAATGCTCATCCCGATGCACGAGGAGGGCCTGAGCGGCGTGGCCGTGAGCGCAATGCTCGACGGTACGAGACCTTTTCTGATAGAGGTGCAGGCACTTGTAAGTACGGCGGCATACGGTACTCCTCAGCGTAGCGCCACAGGATTTGACGTGCGTCGTCTGAACATGTTGCTTGCCGTGCTGGAGAAACGTGCGGGATTCAGGCTCGGCGTCAAGGACGTGTTCCTGAACATGGCAGGAGGATTGAAGGTGAACGACCCGGCATGTGACCTGGCCATAGTTGCCGCTGTGTTGTCGTCTAACTTCGATTTTTCCGTTCCTTCCGATGTATGTTTCGCAGGCGAGGTGGGACTGAGCGGAGAAATCAGGCCGGTAGCTCAGACAGACAGGCGCATAATCGAGGCCGCAAGACTCGGCTTCAGGAAGATATATGTCTCGGCCTTCAGCAGTCTCGAAGGAGTTGAAACGAAGAATATCGAAGTGGTCAAGGTTGCCGATGTTCCGGCTCTCTGCCGCTCTCTTTTTAAAGGAAATCAATAATCATGTATTATGAAGAACAATATTTTTTCTAACCTGAGCAAGTCGATCCTGATGATCCTCTGCGTAGCGGCATATTCTTCATGTGTCAATGAAGAATACGATGTGGAGGACATCAACACCGAGATAACGGTGGGATCGGAAGGCATGAGCCTCCCTTTGGGAAGCACCAGGCAGCTTACCTTGAAGAATATGCTGTCAGGCATGGATGCGGACATGCTGAATGTGCTTGACGGAGGAGTCTATGCCTTGAGGATACAGGATACCTTGGAATTGGGTGAAAACCTTCCGGATCTTGAGTCCATGCTGAACATTCCTGACATAGAGGTCGGGTATTCTACAACTTTCAGCCTTTCCGGCATTGATGAGGAGACCATGTCCATCGATGAACAGGAGTTCGGATATGAATTCGAACTTGCAGACAAAGGAATTGTACCGGAAGTGAATCTGCCTGAGATTTTCATCGAGCATGTTGACACGACGGGAGTATGGAGATACGGCAAGGCCGCAAGAGAGATGGAGGTGGAAGTCCAGGATGTACATCTCAACACCAAGAAACTTTTCGATGCTCCTGCTGCAGGCGCCGCAGGAAATGCCGATGTAGCTTTGGGTAATGTTCCGGAAGCAGTCGTGGATCCTGTCGAGGTCAATGTTCAGATCAAGTCTGAATCACCGGAAGGAATTTCGAATATTAGTGACGTGCTGATGAGTTCTTCGTCTATGATCAGCGTGAAGCTTTCGTTGGTGAACTCATTCCTTTCTGAAGGAGAGGTCGTGCCGGATATGGTTCTGGATCTCGGCGGCCTGCTTTCTCTTGAGGGCGGAGCTGAGAGCATCGACATAGATGACGAATTCACTCTCGATGCGGAGAACGGATACGTAGCCTCGAAGAAATTCAGGATCGGAGAGATCAATATAGAGGCTGAGGACTGGAACGGTGCCGTCCTCGACAAGAGCCATACTCTCAATGTGTCCGGTAAGGCAGGCTTGGTGGCTGCAAAGACCAATGCACAGAAGCTGGCCGGATATTCCGGAGGAATGAGTCTGCGTGTCGATGTGGAATTCCATGACCTTGTAATCGCATCGATGATGATGGACGTTGCGGAGAAGGAGGTCACGGAAGAGATGGATATTCCTATCACCCTCGACGAGATTGTGCTTCCTGAAGGCGTCAAGAGTATCGATAGGGTGACCTTCATGAACGAGTCATGTCTCGACCTGATAATCGACCTGCAGAATCTGAGTGACATCGAAGGCCTTGAGACAAAGCTCAAGAGCCTTGAGATGACTTTCCCTGATGAGTTCGTCGTGAGAGAGGCGGACGCCGACAACAAGGTGACCCTTCATGATGTCGATCTCACAGGCGGAATG
Organism: Bacteroidales bacterium; assembly: GCA_017472115.1. The sequence goes on from JAFUQW010000113.1 coordinate 14,840, forward strand.
GACGAGAAGATACATATCGATGAGATCAGGCTTCCGGCTCCGGAAAACGGTAAGATCAACTACACAGCTCATGTGCTTGTTGAGGCCCATATGACCGCAGGAGGCAGGATCTGCAGTGCAGATGTTCCGTACGAGAAGGAGAATGACGGTGCCTTTGTCGTCGATGCCGAGTCTCATTTCCTTCTCGATGATTATTTCGTGCAGCTGGAGAGCCTTGAGCATGTGCTTGATGTGGAGCCTCAGGAATTCAGATATGACCTTCCTGACGGAGTGGCCGACATCGGTACATTCTCTGTAATTCCTGAAGGAGAACCTGTCCTGAACGTGACTCTCGACCTTCCTGAGACCGACCTTCCTGTTTCGGCCGGCAAGGACGGAATCGTGATGTCCTTCCCTGAATTCCTGAAATTCAAGGATATCGACCCTGCATTCGGCTTCAATCCTGAGGCGAACTCGATCACTCTCTCCGGAGAGCTTCCTGAGAATATCGTCATGCCGATAGACAAGATTGTAGTGACTCCGGAAAAGGATGCCGAAACACAGAAGTATTTTGCCGACGGACAGATAATGATTTCAGGCTCTGTTACCGTACCTGACGGAGAGGTATCCGGCAATAATCTGGAGGAGATCGCGACAAGCTCCGCTGAAATCAAGGCCGTGGTGCCTGCGATCGAAGCGGAAGAGATAGAGTTCGATCATTTCGAGATAGAGATGGCGGAAGAGATCTCGGTGTCCCTCATCAAGGCAGGGGATCTTCCTGACGAAGTGAAGAAGATTTCGGAAGTAAGGCTTGCCGATGTGGCGTTGGATCTTGATGTCACTGTTGACAATCTTCCTAAGCTTGGCGTCGATCCGGATGTCAATATCGTCATTGCGATGCCGGCTGAGATCATTCTTGATGAGGATGATGACAGGGTGAACGGGAATGAAGTGACGATAGCAGGAAAGATCAATGAGGGTAAGCTCCTGATCGATCCTATCGCAATCAAGGCCATCGACCTGTCGTCATACGATCTGTCGGAAGGAAAGGATCTTTTTGCAGACATGACTGTAACAGGTTCACTTGTGGCGGAGAATCCTGATCTTGACCTTGATACCATAGAAAAAGATATCGTATTGAACTTCAATGCGGAACTCAAGGATATGGACATTGAAAGCGTCGAGGCGAATGTGGCATATGAGATAGAGGGAATAAACGAGCAGATGCATCTTTCGGGACTTCCTGATTTCATGAAGGGAGAGAACTTCGTTCTTGACCTTGTGAATCCTCATCTTGTCATCAAGGCCAAGACCAACATGGGTATTCCTGTGAAGGGTGAACTCCTCATCAATCCTGTCATCGGAGGAGTGGCCGGTATCGAATCTCAGGTCAGGGCTACCATCGAGCTTCCTTACACCGAGACTGCTGAGAAGCTCGACAGCGTTACATACTGGTTCGGAGCCGACAGCAATGCCTGCCCTCAGGATTACGTGTTCTGCGAGGCTGACATCAGCAAGCTCATCCGCAGGATACCGGATGAACTCCAGCTGTCACTTGTGGCTTATACGGATGAGAGCATCACGTCTGTAGTGGAACCATCGGCTGAGTACAGTCTTGATGTGGAATATGACTTCATCGTTCCTCTCGAATTCGGTGAGGACCTCCATATCGAGATCTGTGACACGCTGAACGGCCTTCCTGACATCCTGGGACAGATGCTCGAGAAGAGTACCGTGCAGCTGAACGGAGACATTACAAGCAGCCTTCCTCTCGGTCTCGAGCTCAATGTCGAGATGATGGACGAAAACGGAGGATTGATCGAGATGAGCGCGCCTGCTGTCCAGAGCATCTCGCCATGCGCATCGAACGGAGATGCTTCAGTGACTGATCTGGATCTCACGCTGAAGGTGGCCGAGGGTGCCTCTGTCGAGAACTTCAGTTCATTGAGACTCAGGTTTGTGGTGACCTCTCCGAATTATCAGGGTCATCCGATTGCAGAAGATGATTTTGTTCAGGCAAATCTCAAACTTACATTGCCGGAAGGTATTACGTTGGATGTTGCCGGGTTATGATGAAAAACGACAGACTTATGAAAAGAAGAATCATTATTATATCTGTAATGCTGCTCCTTCCTCTGGCAATGGGAGCTCAGGCATTGAAAGGCAGCTGGTTTCTTGACAATTCTCTGTTGAGGAACAGACTCAATCCGGCATTTGCGCCTCGGGCAAACTATTTCAGCATTCCTGTGGTGTCGAATTTAGGCGTCGGAGTTCACGGTAACATAGGCCCTGCCGATTTCCTATATCCTAAAAACGGAGAATTATACACATTCCTCAACAAGAATGTAAGCTTCGATGAATTCTCCAGGAATCTTCCTAAGCGTCCTCTGGTCGATCTGGATGTTGACACAGACATCCTCAATTTCGGATTCTTTACGGCTAAGGATTCCTTCTGGAGCTTCGATCTCGGACTGAGGGTTGACGGTCAGGTAGGACTTCCACGTGATTTCCTTCTGTTTGCCAAGCAGGGAATGGGGGCCTCGGAAAGAACATATTCCCTTAAAGGATTTGATATTTATCAGACATCTTCGATCTATGCGTCCATAGGCCACAGTCATGATTTTTCATGGCTTGTCAAAGGATTGAAAGTCGGAGGCAAGCTCAGATTCTTCTTCCCAATCGAGCATGTCGGCCTTACTCTCGGAGAGTCATATCTGGCTATGAACAAGGACCGGTGGACCGTGCATACGGATGCGTCCGGCGTTGTGGCCTCATCTTTCCTCAGAATCGATCCTGCCGCCCTGAACAGTGACAGCGAGGCTGAGCTCTTTCAGTTCGACAGCTCGAACATAGGATTGGCCGGTTTCGGATTTTCATTTGACTTAGGTGCGGAGTACAGACTCAGCATCGGAAGCGTGGTCGATGGACTTACCTTCTCTGTTTCTGCCCTTGATCTGGGATCATATTTCTTCAGCAAGAGCAAGGTTCAGGGTCTGGAATCCAAGGGAGATGCTGTGTATGAGGGACTTAAGGATATTGAAATCGGAGGTGATGCCGATTTTGGCGAAAGCATAGATAAGCTTACCGACGAATTTCTCGCACTCGCCAACCTGCAGGAGGCAGCCATGCCGAGGTATCATACGATCGGCACAAGGGCAAAGCTTTTCGCAGGTGTAGAGTATCCTTTCCTTCAGGACAAGATGAGTGTCGGACTTCTTTATTCAGGCAAGTTCGGCTATTCCAAGATGCTCAACGAACTCACGCTTTCGTATAATGTAAATCCTTCCCCATGGTTCAATTTCGGTGTGAACTGGTCATTCCTGAATGCATACAAGACAATGGGATGGATCTTGGAGTTCACTCCGAAGGCCGGTGTAAACTTCTTCATCGGAAGCGACTACACCTTCTTTGAAGTGATGCCGAAGATGTTCCTTCCGGTTGACAAGCTTTGGGTGAATGCCCGCTTCGGCTTGTCATTCATGTTGGGATCGCATTGGAAGGAATAGCTGAGAAACAGAAGCTTCTAATTGCTTCGGGCCATGGCTGCCATCAGGCTGTCCAACATAGGACGGACCTTCCATGTGGGTGATGTGCAGCTGTTGGTCATTATAGAGAAAATTATGGTATCGGCAGGCAGGCCTTCGGTCTGGCTGCCGTTCTTTATTGACATGTCGTATCCGGACGGCAGGATATATCCGCTGTAGCATCTGACTCCGTTCATCGATCCGCTCTTGACCTTGATTCTTGCACGGAAGGTCGCAGGATAGCCGTTCATGTTGTAGTTCAGCGAACCGTCGAAGCCCGGAGACGGCAGGCTTCTGACGAATTCCCCGCACACATCTGTCCCGGCCATGGCTTCGAGGAAATCGCAGATGAAGTCAGGAGATATGTAGTTCTGGCGCGAAAGTCCGCTTCCGTCCTGAATCTGTACGGGACCGGTACTTACTTTCAGATCCTTGAGTATATCATTCAATGCCACATAGGAGGAGTCATAGCATGAACTGCCTTTGAAATCCTTTCCGAGGGTTCTCATGAGGGTCTCCGCAAAGAGATTGTTGCTGGCATGGTTGGTTTCGAAGGCTATTCTGGCCAATGATGGCGATAATGTCGAACCGATCACCTTCAGGTCCTTGAGAGCTGTGCTGTCCTCGAATACTGTTTCCATCCAGGAGTTCTCGAGCCGGAGGTCAGCGGCTCCTGCACTGCATTCGATACCCTCTGTTTCGAGCCATTCATGAAAATATGCCGCACATGTATATTCGGGATATTTGTTTGCGAAGTCAACCCTTTTGCGGGCTCTGTCTATTCCGAACGTACCTCTGATCTCTGCAACCGGCGCAAGGTCGCTTGTAAACATATATAATCTGTCACCTGTGCCTTTTTCTCCTGTCGTGCAGTCAAACCGTGTCTCGATCCATGGCGTCATCGGATAATACGGTTCGATGACCGGCCTTTCTCCTACGGCCTTTCCTGCCGAGACATTGAATGAAAGCATGTTTTCGTAGAACATCAGGCCGGAAATGCCGCTGCCGTAATATGTGCCGACGTCATTCATCATCCAAGTCGGCTCCTCCATCATTCCGTCCAGCCATCTGCCGTCACCGACTATATGTCCTTCGATCCTCTTGATTCCGGCATTCTTCAGCATTGCAGACCATTGTCCGAATGTCTTTTCGATGCTGACCGCTATACTGTCCTTAGACCCGAGCGTAGGATCCCCACCGCCAACGATATAGAGGTTTCCGTGGAGAGTCCCGTCTATGATTTCTCCGTCATGTCCTATTATGGTTTCGTATCTGTAATCGGGGCCGAGGGCATGCAGGGCCGCACCGGTCGAAATCAGCTTCATGTTCGAAGCCGGAATGAGAAGTCTGTCCTCGTTGAGGCTTATCAGACTCCTGCCGCCGGCGGTTCTGGCACTTATGGCCACCGTCGCATGGCTGAATACGGGGTCCGCCGCAAGCTTTTCCGCCTCTTTCTGAAGATCATGCTGAGTCTGTGCCGCCATCGGCATACAGAACATCATCGCTGCGAGTATATATAGCTTGTTTCTCATATTTATACATAAAAAGCGCCCCGAAGGACGCTTTGGTTTCTTTGGCAGTTCGATTACGCTTCAGCGATTACTACGGCGCTGAGCTTCTCTGAAAGTTCGTCAAGCTTCTCGAACATAGCCTTTGTGAGGCCGTTGTAGTAAGCTCTCTTGTTTCCTTCCGGATGAGCTGCCTTCTGCTTGAGGTCGTTGTAGAGATCGACAGCCTCGTCAACTATCTCGTCAATCTTCTCTGAGCTCTTGTGTGGGTTGAGGATGACGAAAAGTTCGCAGTCCTCGATGAACTCGCCGATGAAGAACTCGATGTCTTTCTTGAAAACTCTAAGATTCATGATAAATACGTATTTAATTTTGTTATAACGTCCGCAAAGGTAATAAAAAAAATCATTTCAGCGTTATGGTGAAGGTATAGTTGCTGTTGTGATATAAGTTGTAGTCTCTGTATTCCGCTGAAGGAGAGCTATTTGACAGAATTATGGACTTGCCTCCGATTGTAAGTTTCATGGCGCGTTCAGGCTCTTCATACGAGCCGTCAGGACTGCACAGGTTCGGGGCGCAGTAGTAATACAGTTCCCGGGTTTTTCCGTCCTCTATTTCTATTTCCTTGCTGAACGGATATGCGAGGTAGGCATCGTCAGGAAGTATGCGTGATTCCTGTATGTGAACGTCAGGGAACAGATATGCCTTGACCGGGATGTTGCTTATGCTTATGGTGTTGTTGACTGTGTTTCCGGTCTCATTATTCAGGACAATGTTGATTCGTGTCAATACCCGGCTCAACGATACGTTGAGACTTAGCGTCTCTGATGTTATGTCGCCTGACCAGAATCCGCACATAGGCATTTCTTCGAGATTCCCTGTTTCTGCAGCTATGATCGTCGATGTGAAATCATGCAGGGTTGAAACATATCCTTCCAGGTTGTCGTGCCAGCTGCGTGAAGCGGAGGAGTTTCCTCTGTCAAGATTTGCGACTACACATATGGTGTTGTCCTCGCCCGTATTCAGCTCGACGGGAAGGGAAATGCTTGTCTGCCCGTCTCTGTCTGCTCTGTAATGCCTGGTGTAATCAGGGTTCAGGATGTTCTTGTCATTGTACTGGATGACCCATATGTCATAGATGAGGTTCTCTATGTCCGGAGTCAGAGGCATGTCAGCCTTGGTGTCCGTACCGATATGCAGATCCACAGTGACGCTCTCTGTATGTAAAGGCGTCTCGCGGCTGCATCCTGCCGCAGTAGAAAGCATGAGAGCTGCATATATGAATAATTTATTCGGTGTCATAATTCGATATCTGTTGTCCATGCCGTGTTCTGCCAGTTCACCACCACCATATTGTTTCTCATGCTGACCGTGAGAGTCAGATTGTATGAATGAGCATGCTTTATGATCATCCCGTTGAGAACTGTCATGTATTGGGTAGGTACTCCGTTTACTGCCATGTTGAGAAGCATCACGATGTCCGTGCTTTCAGCATTGGTCGGAAGTATATAGGTCTCTCCGCTTATGCTTCCGTCCGGATTGTCGTGGAAAAGGTTGCTGTGGATGTGCAGCACTTCCTTCTTGCTCCCGCGCAGCATGACCAAGGTGTCGGACGGATCGGTAGAGCTCCAGTTGTATTCCAATCCCGTTATTCCGTCATGTATCACAGGGTTCTGAAGCCCGCTGATTTCGATTCCGTCAGACATCATGCTCAGAGAGTTGACATTGTCACCTTTCTTCAGATGGAAGCGCAGTCTCGCCGTCTGCTGGATCATCGGTTTCAGATAAATGTACTGGACTTCGCTTGCATCATCGACTTCCACAGTGATGGTGCTGCTGCTTGTCTCCTCATATCTCTCGTCAGAAGAGCAGAATGCAAAACCGTTGTCAACGAACGCCACATGAGAGTCCTTGTAGATCGGCATGGCCGGCGAAATCATTCTGAAGCGGTAATTGCCGTTTTTCAGGTAAAGTGGTGCCGCACTCACATCAGTGTCATCGATGGCCCACATCTCGGTTCCGCTTTCATCGGTGATGCTCTTGAAGCTGCATGCGTACATCGATGTGTAGCCGCTGTTTCCCCTGACCGTATATGCCTTCAGTTCCGGCGCGGAATAGACATCGTCCGAAGGGTCGTCGGGAGTTTCCGATCCGGCTGTCTGAGCTGAATATGTAAGCCACAGAGTGGATCCTTCTTCCAACCCTCTCGGCTGCAGTCCGGGTGCGAAATCGCTCAGATTGCGGGTGTCGCCGTCAGCCTTCGTCCCCGGACTGCCGTATCCGAATACGGCAGGAGTCGCAATCTCGATCCTTATCCCGTCAGCGGACCCTTTGCTTGCATCGATATTTCCTTCGCAGCCCGTCAGGACGGCAAAGACAAGCAGTGATGATATGATGTGTGATGATTTCATGTGTGTCATTGTCATTTGGCTTCGACATCTCTTACGCAACGTATGTTTTCTCCGAGAAGCCGTCTTGTATTCTGGGTCACGGTCACTCCGTTCGAACCGCTTCGAAGGTAAAGTGTATAGTTGTTGCCCTTATTCTCCGATGGATCCGATGCCCTGAGGATGGCTCCTGTACCCACTTCCGTGATGCCTCCGTCGTACATGTATCCGCTCAGCGGAATGTCCATGGTTTCTGCAGGAGTGCTCCAGTCGAACTTGTGGATGTTCCATTGCGTGCCGTCATCGCTTATCTCGAATCTGTCCGTCGGTTCTGTGTCGAACCTGGAAATTCTGGCAAATGTCCTGTTTGTCTGTGCAACTCCGTCTTTTATATAAGGCTTCTGCTCGAACATGATTCTGTAGGCCTTTTCCGTCCCCTCGTATTTTATTCCATACACTCTTCCGTATGTGGCCTTCTTGGGATAAGTCATGGCTTCATCCTGTCCTGCCGCGTCATCTATCTTGAATCTGCCGGCAAAGTATTTCCATTCATATTCCTCTCCTGCGATATTTTTGTTGCCTTCTCCGTAGTTGCGGAATACGATGATAGTATTTTTGCCGTCTATTTTTTGTGTCACATGTTCCCGCATGTCGTCCCCCTTGGTGAATTCATCTAACCAATAGAGATTCTCATGTTCCGGCATGAACGAGAACAGGTCTTTCATTGTCGGCATTCTCCATCCTGTCGGACACGGCTGGTTGGCCGGTTCCGACCAATAGGTGTGGTTTTCGTTCTTGGTGTCGTCGTAGTTGCTGCCGGTGTTATTCAATCCCGTTATTGCCCATGTGCGTGTTCTGTTGCCTATTGTCTTGTCAGGATCGGCGATGCCCATTATATAACTGTATTCCAGAGCTTCTCCCGGATTCTTGGCAAGCTTGTCATAGAGATATGCACTGGTCGGGTGATTGGCATAATAAGCCGATGTTATCCTGTCTCCGTTTTCGTCGAGTGCATATATCGCTCTCATGTCCCAGTAGTTCTCTGCATTGGGCTTATATTCAGAAGAACTGACAGCCGGGCTGAGATCCGATCCGTCTTTAGTATATCCTTTGAATGACAATGATTTGCCATTGCTGTTCAGGCTCAAGAATTTATCGACGTCCAATATGTAAGGAACATTCCTGCCGAACTGATAATAATATCCGATCGAATTCCACCAGTCGTTTTCGCAGTCGGCGCTCTTGGCTCCCAGATTCCTGTCCATCCACATCAGACCACCGAAAAATACCGGCTGCCCGAGATATACCTCCTGATCCGGATTGACGGCAACTCCTTCGAAATCCACATCGATCCAGTCATATACCTGAGGGCTTACGGTCACGACCCTGATGTCGTTCTTCATCACGATCACGCTGAGCTTGTAGCTGTGGTTGCTGAGGAAACGGAACGGGTTGCCTTCCGAATCCTGCAGGGGGAATGTCACATCTGTCTTTGTGCCCGGTGGCAGTGAAGCCCCGTCAGGCCATTTCAGACATATCCTTACCTTAGGATACTCGGTTTCCTGCGATATGGAATATGCTTCCGACGGTATCACGAGCACCTCTTTCGGATTTCCGCTCCCGTCTGTTATAGCGTCAGGAATGCTATCGAGTTTGACTCCCTCGTCGTCTGCAAGAAATACAACCGTATCTTTTGACAGGCTTCCTCCGCTCCAGCTTCCGGATACGATATCGAACACACCTTCGTCAATCGTGTTCAGCATCTCTATACGTGTTATCCTTACCCCTTCCAGCCTTTTGTTCTGCGGCTTCTCATCCGATTCGTCCTGCTTCATGACCTCGAATGAAATCTTGGACAGGGCATGCCTGTATTCCATGGTAAGCTTGCCGTATGTGGCATTCCTCTGCTTCAGATTGTCCGACCACATCAGATCTTCGAAAGGCGGATTCTGCATCTGTACCGAAGGCGCTCCTCCTGTGGTTACCGTCACGGACTCTTCCGTTCCGAATGTGACCCCATAGAAATCCAATGTCTTGCCGGCAGGATATGACACCTGTTCTCCGTAGTCTATGTCATGCCCGTCAGTCTCCGTTCCGGGCTTGTCATACATTGTCGCGTTTCCCCAGTCATAGGCGCCATTCTCCATATTGACGGCAAAGAGACGGTAAACTGTTCCGGGCTTGAAACTTTCCGCCATGTCACCGTTCTTTGTTATGATCCTCATTCTGGTGCCGCTCAATTCGACCTTGTCGCTCATACCCAACCTTTCTTCCGGCCCCTCAAGAGTACAGGAACCGGCAGCAAGGATCAGAGATCCGATGAATATGTGCAGAATCTTCTTCATTCGTCAGTGTGTCAGAGTCCTTCTGTAGGAAGCGGCCTTACGGGCACGATTATATTGCCCCCGTCCGTCCAAGGCATCGCGCTGCCGCTGATTTCTATACGGTCTTCGTCAAATGTCAGGGTCAGCTCATACGAATCGTTCTCTCCTACCTCGACCGGATTGTCCGATTCGTCGAAGGCTTCGACCGCTACAGTTGTGGTTACCTCGAAGTCGATAGGATTATTGTTGAGCCCGACGTTGTCGTCGGCGATCTTGCCCCTTATCCTCACAAGCAGCTCTGTCAGTACGGTCTGGCCCTCAGGAGCCGATATATACAGAAAGTCTCCTATCGGCTCCAATCGGTCGGAACTCAGCTGGTATTCCGTCTTGCCCAACACAATCCATTCGGATTCGCCCGTGAATGTAGTCGGCACATATCTCTTCCGTGCATTGCTCCATCTGAGTCCAGACAGGAAATGCTTACCGTTCACCTCTAACGTGACATCCTTCATGGCCTTTGCCATCGTTTCGGAAAGTTCCGCCTTTGCGGTGAACCTGATCTGAGCATGTATGAACTCCATCTTCTCGTCAAAAGGCCTGAGAGACGAGCCCTGTATGGCTTCTGCCGCAACGAGGACATCGGTCTTTCCCGTTTCATGTGACGTTCCCAATGTCATTTCCGTCCATCCGTCGTTCTTTCGGGCGAGTGTTGACGGTGCATATCCTGTGGCTTTCACGGCCCTGTAGGAGCCGGGATAGTCCTTTCCTGTGTTGTATTTCACTTCATCATATGCGTCGGTGACTCCTGTCGGATAGGAAACATGATATGGATCCTTGCCCCCGAAATCATCGATTGAGAAATATGCCTCATCCCAGAAGATGAACACAGGAGTTCCTGCTGATGCATCGGCTGACTTCACGGCAATGTCCATGATCATCTTCTCCGCCGTGGAAGGCATGAGTTCATCCGCTCCCCGGCTGCACGATACGGCCAGAAGCAACGCTGACATATATGAACATATCCTTCTCATGGCTTTATCACTACTGTCTGCCTTACTGTCGAGTTCCATTCGGCCGTGTAGGCATTCACCCTCATTGTCTGGTTGAATGTGCCCGGTACTGCAGGCACCTTCAGGAGCGAGCATCGCAGAATATGATAATGATTCCTCATGACGGACGACTTTTCAGAGAACAGCAATGTCGCAGGTGCGTCTGTCGGATTTCCGCTGCCGTCCGTCTTGATTCCGTCGATGTAGGTCGTGTAGAAGCCGTAGCCGTCCTCGTATTTGGCGAATATCATCCCCGGATCCTGCAGTTTCTTGGCTATCATTCCCTTATAGCTGTAGAAATGCTCCATGTCCGGTGTGTAATAGTCTGCAGTTCCGTTTCCGCTTTCGCTCCTGAGCCACTCCACCGCCTCCTGAAGTCCTGCGACACTTCCGCTTCCGCTGCTGTTGAAATCCTTGAGGACAAGCCCGTCGCCATAGATCTGTCTCGGGATGAAACGTGCTTTTACTATTATATGGGTCGTGACCTTCAGAGGGACATTTTCCATCTCGTCGTCGGTCATCTGAGCCTTAAGTTCATCGCTGAGCCCGCCCACTGTGTTTTCGAGACAGTAAAGTCCTGACAGATACCTGCTTCCGTCTCCGAAAGGCTTCCTGCTGTCGTCAAATTTTTCTGCCACGCATGACCAGCGGTCGAATTCATCCTCAAGATAGCCTCCCGTGAAGCTTGTGAACACCTTGCTGCTTTCAGTCCTGTAGTCCCAGTCCTCTCCTACCTTCTCGATGAGCGGGCCTATCTCGTGATTTGGATCGGTGTCATTCTCACCGTAGAGGTATGTCTCGTTGTTGGTGGAATTGAGTATGTATGTGACGGAACTCATCGGCACCCATCCGGCCTCTCCTACGTAGCTTTCCTTATTGTCGCTTCCCGGAAGAGTGATGATCGCATAGTCGTCCGATGCGTCGGTTTCGTCGGAATGGCAGTCGAAAGTCACATGCACCTTTGCCACAAGTCTTTCCAAGGCAACCGAGCCTATCTTGATCTCTTCGCTCCCGCTCAGATGCCTCTCCTCGACGGTTATCTTTGACGGACTGTCGCAGAACATGGCTATTCCGCCATCTTCCGAAGCCCATTTCCCGATGTCCGAGATATAGTTCCCGGATGACTGCTCCGAATATTTCGCGTTTCTGTTGTTGAGGAAGTGCGATGCCGCAGCCGGATTCAGATTGGCCGCCACATATATGTGCTTGGGACCTGATGTGGCCTGTATTTCGGCTGTATAGGGATTGGATTCTCCATGCGGGTCTCCCGGAGTCGCAAGGTATCTTTCCGGTGTGTTGGTATAGAACATACGGCA
>JAFUQW010000114.1 GCA_017472115.1 Bacteroidales bacterium
ACAATAACACACAAAACTGATGAAAGCTTATTCAACCCAAAACATCCGTAACGTGGTCCTCCTCGGCAGCACAAAGTCAGGTAAGACCACTTTATCTGAAGCGATGCTTTATGAAGGCAAGGTGATTGACAGAAGAGGTACTGTAGAAGGTAAGAACACCGTTTCTGACAACGCTGAAATCGAGCAGATGAACCAGAGATCCATCTATGCTACTCCGCTCTATGCAGAGTTCATGGATACAAAGTTCAATATCATTGACACTCCGGGTGCAGACGACTTCGTAGGAGGTGCGGTTTCTGCATTCAAGGTATGCGACACAGGTGTCCTCGTCGTAAACGCTCAGCAGGGTGTTGAAGTCGGCACACAGATATTCTCGCGTTATGCGAAGGACTATAAGATTCCTCTTATCGTGGCTGTAAACCAGCTTGACGGTGACAAGGCAAACTGGGAGGGCACGATCGAATCTATGAAAGAGGCATTCGGCAGCAAGCCGGTTATAGTTCAGTATCCTGTCAATGCAGGTCCTGAATTCGACGGCTTCATCGATGTCCTCAAGATGAAATACTATCGTTTCGAAGGCGACACAGGCAAGCGTACGGACCTCGACATCCCTGCAGAGTATGCGGATGAGGCTGAGGAACTCCGAAATGCACTTATCGAGCGTGCGGCAGAGTATGACGACACACTCATGGAAACATTCTTCGATCAGGGTTCGCTCTCTGAGGACGAGATCAGAAAAGGTCTCGGAATCGGTATCCGCGAGGGTGCGGTGATGCCTGTATTCTGTCTTTCTGCCAAGAAGGACATCGGCGTGAAGCGTCTGATGGAGTTCACTATCCGCACAGCGGCTTCTCCTGCAGAGCGCATCGGCGTCACAAAGGATGGAAAAGAGATCGAGTGCAGGCAGGACGGTCCTGTTTCGCTCTTCATATATAAGACAGCAGTCGAGCAGCACCTTGGTGAGGTTGCTTACTTCAAGGTGATGTCAGGAAAGCTCGTTGAAGGCGCTGACCTCGAGAATCCTGAAACAGGCGACAAGGAAAGGATTACAGCCATCTATGCTGTTGCCGGAAAGAAGAAAGAGAAAGTTACAGAACTCATCGCAGGTGACATCGGATGTACAGTGAAGCTCCGCGCGGCAAAGACAAATGTGACTCTCTGCACCCCGGGTTCTGAGATCGTTTACCTTGACATCAAGTTCCCTCACTACAAGTACCGTTGTGCCGTGAAGGCCAAGGACGCCAAGGATGAGGAGAAGGTGAGCGAGGCAATGGCAAGAATCGCTGCCGAGGACCCTACATACATCATCGAGTACCACAAGGAGATGAAGCAGACCATTCTCAAGGGTCAGGGTGAGCAGCATGTCAACACTCTCAAGTGGAGACTCCAGAACGAGAACAAGCTCGAGATCGAGTTCTCTGCACCTAAGATATCTTACCGTGAGACCATTACAAAGGTTGCTTGTGCAGACTATCGTCACAAGAAGCAGTCTGGTGGTGCCGGACAGTTCGGTGAGGTTCACCTCCTTGTTGCTCCTTATCAGGAGGGTGTGGATCCGGGCAACCGCTTCAAGGTTGACGGCAAGGAAGTGGTTCTCAACATCAAGGGCAAGGAAGAATATGACCTTCCATGGGGTGGCAAGCTCGAGTATTACAATTGCGTTGTCGGTGGTGCCATCGATGCACGCTTCATGCCTGCAATCCTCAAGGGTATCAACGAGAAGATGAGCGAAGGACCTCTCACAGGATCGCTCGCACGTGATATCCGCGTTTATGTCTATGACGGTAAGATGCATCCGGTTGACTCTAATGAAATCTCATTCGTTCTTGCATCGCGTAATGCTTTCAAGGAGGCGTTCCGTATCGCAGGTCCGAAGATCATGGAGCCTATCTATAACGTAGAGGTTCTTACTCCATCTGATTATATGGGTGCTTGTATGTCCGATCTCCAGAACCGTCGTGCTCTCATCGAGGGTATGGGTGAGGACAAGGGATTCAGCACAATCAAGGCAAGGGTTCCTCTCGCAGAGCTTTACCGTTATTCTACATCACTCAGCTCCCTCACATCAGGTAGCGCAACCTTCACAATGGACTTCGCTGACTACCAGCCTGTTCCTGGTGACGTACAGGAGAAGCTCCTGAAGGCATATCTCGAGGAAGAAAAGGAAGACTGATGAAACAGATGATTGGCGACCCTTCGGGGCCGCCAATTTTCAAATGGCATTTTGAGAAAATTAAACTTTTCTTCGAAAAAATCATTTGTCGAAACTTATGTATTCTCATCAATCTGTCATGCGTCTTTTCAAAAACACATCATGACATTCTTGATGATAAAAATTTAAATAGTTTCTAAACAATTTCTAAACACTTTCTGATTATCTTTGCAATCGTATGTCGGAAAGAAAGGTAAGAATAGCAGCGGTAGGACTTGGCAACAGAACATGTAAGTACCTTCGTTATGTGGAGGAACATCAGGATGTTGCCGAGCTTGTTGCCGTTGTGGATACCGATGGTTCAAAGACAGCCGAAGTTGGAGGAAGGTTCCGTCTCGCTCCCGACAGATGGTTCGGATCTTTGGATGAACTCATTGCATCAGGATTGGAAGCAGATGCCTGCATAATAGGTACGCCTGACATATACCATTATGAGATGGCAGTGAAAGCCATGCGCAGCGGCTGGCATGTCCTGTTGGAAAAGCCGATGGGCCAGACTGCCGGGCAATGTCAGGACATCCTGCGTACAAGTCTTGAGACAGGAAGGATGGTGACTGTATGTTATGTCCTGAGGTATCATCCTTATTTCATGAAACTGAAAGAAGTCGTGAGTGATCCGGCCGTAGGTAGGATACTCTCGATACGTCACACGGAAAGAGTCGGCAAGGACCGTACGGCACATACCTTCGTCAGGGGACCGTGGAACATGAAGGAGATGAATACCACCGTATTCTTCACCAAATGCTGCCATGACGTTGATTTCGTGCTGTGGCTTGCTGGAAGTGATGTCAGGTCGGTGAGTACCATCAAGGGAAACAAGGTATTCACGGAGTCCGAGGCTCCGGAAGGGGCTTCCCGCAGATGTACCGATTGCGGCATAGAAAAGACATGCCCTTATTCTGCAGTCGATCTTTATCTCAGGAGGAGGGACTGGATCAAGGGCTTCGCAGCCTTCCCTGGTGAGAGTCAGGAAGATATGATAGAGAGGATTCTTACCAAGACACGCTACGGAAGATGTGTTTATCATTGTTCCGATAATGATGTCTTTGACCGTCAGCAGATTACCTTGGAAATGGAGTCGGGAATCAGTGCCGGGATCATCATGGACTGTCTCACGGATGAGACCAACAGAGTGACGGTCGTAGAATGCGAAAAAGCTTTCATCTATGGTGATGAAAGCTTTATTGAAGTCAGATATGAAGATGACGGCAGGATCGAAAGGTTTGATTTCCGATGGACGGAATCCTTAGGCTATCATGCCAAAGCAGATTTCCGCATTGTGAAGGAATTCATAGAGTCAATCCGTGAAGGGCACCTGCAGACAAAAACCTCAGTTTCAGATGCACTTATGAGTCATCTTATATGTTTTCGTGCCGATTAGTGAATCAGATCGTCTTATCTGATGAAGTTTGTCATCACCGGTTTTTCCTTTACAGGATCAGGAATGCCTGCAGCACGACCTGCTTCGATGCATTTGAGCAGCCATGCCATGTTGCGGCCCAGTTCCCTCATCACCTGCATTCCTTCCTCATCCTGACGGACCTGTTCAGGGGTGTTTCCGTGGACCATATTCCAATATTTCGAAGAGACCACAGGCATTGACGAGATAGTGAAATACTTGTTGATCTGGTCGAAAGCCGCTGTGGTGCCTCCTCTGCGGGCGCTCACGATTCCTGCAGCAGGCTTGTAGCGATAGACTGCGCCCTTGCCGTAGAATGCCCTGTCCATGAAAGATGTCAGTGCCCCGGAAAGAGCCGCATAGTGCACCGGACTTCCGAATACGAATCCGTCAGTCTCCCTGGCCTTGGCGAGAAACTCGTTCACTATGTCATTGATGACACAAAGTCCGCTCGGCTTCTCGCCATTCGGACCTCTTCTGCAGCAGGCTCCGCAGCCGAGACATCCCGAAATCGGTTTTGTCCCCAGCCAGAAGATTTCAGTCTCGATTCCTTCTGCCTTGAGTTCCTTTTCCACCTCTGTAAGGGCGGTGTATGTGCAGCCTTCCTTGTGCGGGCTGCCGTTCACTAATATCACTTTCATGTCTTTCTTGTTTTGGAATGCCCAAATATACGAAATTTTCCATATTTCTTTGCAAGGGTGTGCCCGGTAACTGATTCTGTATCAGGCAATCAAATGTTTATCGGATCTCGTTTTTGGATGGGGGATAAATGGTTAATTGTTTGAATGTCAGTGTTTTGTTGGGCACGGAGCAATTCTTTGCAACATTTCCGCCATCCATGCAGTCTAATGTTATGAAGCAGCTTCAGTATTTATGACAGAATAATCTTAAATTTGTAATATTATGATGAATATGATTTTATCGACAGGAAGTGCGACTGAGATCGTTCCCTACGTGACTACTTTAATTGAATCAATCGTTGCTATCGGAGGCGTATGTGTCGCTCTGCCTATCGTGATTGTCTGGATGGTTGTACGTGCCCGTACCCACAGGATGGACAAGAAGATGGAAATACTCATGAAGGCTGTCGAGAGCGGTCAGCAGGTAGATCCTGCCTTGCTTGTGACTGCAGAAACCGGTGGCAAGAAGAACAGTCTCAAGAAGAACATCCTCAACAGGCTGCTTGTCGGTGCCTGCCTTACTATTTCAGGAATGCTGGCAATTGTGTTGTTCTGTATTTATGGCGATGTGAAAATAGAACCTTACCTGATTGCGCTTATTTGCCTTTCTGTCGGAATAGGCTTCCTGATCTCATATTTCGTGGGAAGGAATTTCCTGGCAAAGGAGATCGCGATTGAGGAAAAGCAGCCTCTGGAAGCGGAGGAAAAGCAACTGGTCGATGAACAAAAGAAATAACATTTTCAGGTGTTGATGACCCGTCAGCAGTTCATAGACGAGATAGCGGCCGAGCAGGAATCTTTGCGAAGGTTCCTGCGCGGCTTATGCGGAGGTGACGCCTTCCGGGCTGACGATATTGCCCAGGAGGCTTTGCTGAAGGCATATCTTTCCTTTGAGCGTTTCGAGGGCCGGTCCCGCTTCTCCACATGGCTGTTCAGGATAGCATACAACTGCTGGCACGACCATCTGAAGAAATCGTCGAAAGAATCCGGATGGGAAGGTCTGGAGAACGAGGCGGCACAGATTAGTGACGATGGGTCATCTCCTGATCGCCGTTTCGAGCATCAGGACCTTTATCTTGCGATAAGCGGTCTTAATCATCAGGAAAAGGCAGTCATCCAGCTTTTCTATATGGAAGATAAGTCAATAAAAGAAATAGTAGAAATCATGGACATGCCTTCCGGAACGATAAGGTCATACCTGTCCCGCGGCCGCAAGCATTTGAAGAAAATAATATTCTATGAATAAGGAAAAAGAAATACGCAGATTCATGATGGACAACAGGATTCCCGTGCCGAAGGACGACAGGTTCATGAAAGAACTTGTACGTCAGATGGACCTGCTGCCGACACCTTCCTCATTCGTTTCGGAGGAAGAGGAAAGATTGCAGGAGAACATACGTCTTGTAGGTCTGATCCGCTCTGCTTTGAGGAAATATTACCGCAGACAGGCGATTCTTGTGATTGTGGCTAATGTCATTTTTGCGGTTGCTGTCTTTACCTTGGCATTCTTTGCCGCTGCTCCCGAATCCGCGCAGGAACTCCCTGTGGTTCAGTTTATTGTGACGTGGCGCTATCTGATAGCAGGCGTCATCTGTGCAGGAGTGCTTCTTTTTTCGGTCAGCCGCACCGTTCTTTATGATGCCGTCTGAACGTTTGTTCAGAAGTATGGTGTGAGTTGAGTCTGCCGTAGCTGATCAGGAGAGCTTGAGGGTGAGGCTGATGAAGTCCTCCACACTCAGACGCTCGGGACGGAGCTCGAACACAGGATCCGCCGTGAATTCCGCCAGCTGCTCTTCCGACCATCCGCAACGGTCTGCCTTGGCACGGATCAGTGGCTTGAGCGAGTTGCGCAGGGTCTTGCGACGTTGGTTGAAACCGGTCTTGACGACGGTCTTGAAAAGAGTTTCGTCGCAGCCGAGTGAGGTACGCTGGTTACGGACAAGTCTGATGACCGCCGATTTCACCTTTGGAGGAGGGTTGAATGCACCTTCGCCGACGGTGAACAGATATTCTATGTCATACCATGCCTGAAGCAGCACGGAAAGTATGCCGTATGTCTTTGTACCCGGCTTCTCCGCTATCCTCTCTGCCACTTCCTTCTGGATCATGCACACCACCTGCGGCACCTGCTCCTTATAGTCAAGGATCTTGAAGAATATCTGTGATGAGATGTTGTACGGGAAGTTTCCTATCACACAGAACTGTCCGGGGAAGAAATTATCAAGCCTGAGTTTCAGGAAGTCGGCCTCAATGAGCTTGCCGTTCACCTGAGGAAAATGCACAAGAAGGTAGTCAACTGATTCAGTATCAATTTCTACCATACGCAGATCCACTTCCGGCCTCTGGAGCACATATTGGGTCAGTACACCCATTCCGGGGCCGACTTCGAGTGCCGGCATCGGGTTATCTGCATCGTTGACGGTGTCGATGCCCGGACACGGAACGATCAGTGCTTCCGCAATCCTCTGTGCGATAGACAGATCCGTCAGAAAATGCTGGCCAAGGGCCTTCTTTGCTCTTACTTCCATAGAATTAATCCGATAATCCCCGCAAAGATAATCGCTTTTGCCCTAAAATAAAAACCGTATCCATCAGTACCGTGTGCCCATCCATATGAATATCATGCCGATGAGGATGAGGACGAGGTCGAGAATCTTGGCGCGCAGGTTTCTCTCCTTGAAGATGATGACTCCGCAGGCGAAGGATACGATCACCGAACTTCTTCTCACGAGTGATACTACGGAAATCATCGATTCCGGATCGCTCAGGGCTGTGAAATAAACGAAATCAGCGAGGCAGACAAAAAGCGATATGAGGGGAATCGACCATCGCCAGACGAAAGGTGTTGTCCTGTTGCGTGTCGGCCACCATATCAGTCCGCATATCAGTCCCATGATCAGCATCTGATAGAAATTGAACCAGCTCTGCACGAAGATGGGGTCAAGTTCCTTCATTATGTATTTGTCGTATAGCCCGCTCACGGCACCGGTGATTGCGGCCACACCCACGCACCAGATCCACCTGTTGCTTTTGAAGTCTATGTTTTCCTTCTTGCTCGTACGGCTCATCAGGAAGATCGAGAGCATGGCCAGGATGACGCCGATCCATTGGTAAAGATTGAGTCTTTCCCCGAAGATAAGCATGGCTCCGACAAGCACCATCACCGGTCTCGTTGCGTTGATCGGGCCTACGATGGTCAGCGGGATATGTTTCATTCCGAAATATCCGGTGATCCATGATGTAAGCACTATGCAGGCCTTTCCTATGGTCATCAGGTGGGCTCTTAGCAGAGGATGGCTGGCAAGGAACTCGCTGAAACTCAGCGAGTTCCCGAGATTCGCTGCTGCGTGATCGCAGCAGCGAATCTCAGCAAGTTGCTGAAGGTCAGCAACTTGCCTGCCAGCCGACACAACACTGTCGATCAGGAATGGCAGGAAGATCAGTGTGGAGAACAGTGTGTTGAGGAAAAGCACAGGCAGCACGGCATTATCCTTCAGTGACGCTTTCTTGGAAGCGTCATAGAATCCCAGAAGGGCAGCGGAAACGAATGCAAGCACCAGCCACATGACTCAAAAGTTTTTCGTCTGCAAAGATATAAGGAAAGTGTGGCTCACTGTCCATTGTTTCCGATTTATTTAGTATTTTTGGAATAATCTCATAATCCGCTAAGAATAAAAAGTTTATGCGGAAAGTTCAAGAACGAGGTAATGAGTTGGCAACTGTTCTGATTTCTACATACTTGCGTGATTTGCATTGATGTACAACTCATCTTGGAACAA
>JAFUQW010000115.1 GCA_017472115.1 Bacteroidales bacterium
AAAATATAAACAGACAAATATATGTACAGAACACACACCTGCGGAGAACTCCGCATAGAGAATGTCGGCCAGACAGTGACCCTGGCCGGATGGGTACAGAAATCACGCAAGCTCGGAGGTATGACCTTCGTGGATTTGAGAGACCGTTACGGCATCACACAGCTGGTGGTTGACGCCCATGCAGAGGCAGAGCTAGTCGAGACAGCATCAAGCCTCGGCCGCGAATGGGTGCTTCAGGTGACCGGTCAGGTGATCGAGCGCCAGAGCAAGAACCCGAAGATGCCTACAGGTGACATCGAGATCAGCCTCAGCGCGATCAAGGTCCTCAACAAGGCCAACACTCCTCCTTTCACAATCGAGGACGAGAGTGACGGCGGCGAGGAACTCCGTGCAAAGTACCGCTATCTCGACCTTCGCAGAAACCCTCTCCAGAAGGCTCTCAAGCTCCGTCATCAGGTAGCTCACGAGGTGCGCAACTATCTTGACGCCCAAGGCTTCCTTGAGATCGAGACTCCATATCTCATCAAATCGACTCCTGAAGGAGCACGTGACTTCGTTGTTCCGTCAAGAATGAACCCGGGTCAGTTCTATGCTCTTCCTCAGTCTCCTCAGACATTCAAGCAGCTCCTCATGGTGGCAGGTTACGACCGCTATTTCCAGATCGTTCGCTGCTTCCGTGACGAGGACCTCCGTGCCGACCGTCAGCCTGAATTCACACAGATCGACTGTGAGATGTCGTTCGTGGAGCAGGAAGATGTCCTCAATACCTTTGAGGGTATGATGAGGGCGCTCTTCAAGAATGTCCTCAACGTTGAGATTGCAGAGCGCATCCCTCGCATGAGCTGGTACGACGCGATGGATTTTTACGGCAGCGACAAGCCGGACATCCGTTTCGACATGAAGATCCATGAGATAACCGACCTCGTGAAGGGTTGCGGATTCTCTGTGTTCGACAGCGTTGACTATATCGGTGCCATCAATGTAGAAGGCACTGCAGGATATACCCGCAAGCAGATCGACGAGCTCACAGAGTGGGTGAAGAGACCTCAGGTCGGTGCCAAGGGACTCGTTTACATCAAGCTCAACGAGGACGGCACCATCAAGTCTTCTATCGACAAGTTCTACACTCCTGAACAGCTTCAGGCTGTGGCAGACCGTCTCGGCGCAAAGAAGGGCGACATGATGCTCGTGCTCTGTGGCGCGAAGAGAAAGACCCAGACCATGCTCGGTGTGCTCCGTATAGAGATGGGTAACCGTCTCGGCCTCCGTGATCCGTTCAACTTCGCACCTCTCTGGGTTGTGGATTTCCCTCTCGTGGAGTGGGATGACGAGACCCAGCGTTTCTATGCGATGCACCATCCGTTCACTGCACCTAAGCCGGAGCATCTCGAACTTTTCTACAGCGACAAGAAGGAAGATCTTGAAAGGGTATGTGCCAACGCATATGACTTCGTCCTCAACGGTACAGAGCTCGGTGGCGGTTCGATCCGTATCCATGAGGCGGCAATGCAGGAGCGCATGTTCGAGGTTCTCGGCATCAGCAAGGAGGACGCAGAATACAAGTTCGGCTTCATCATCAACGCATTCAAGTTCGGTGCACCTCCACACGGCGGTCTCGCATTCGGTTTCGACCGCGTATGCTCGCTCTTCGGCGGTCAGGAGACAATCCGCGACTACATCGCATTCCCTAAGAACAACCAGGGTCGCGACGTCATGATTGACTCTCCGTCATACATCGACCAGGAGCAGATGGACGAACTCTTCCTCAACTCCACAGCCGAGCGCAAGGAGTAGTACCCGCACCGGTGCATGCCGGATGCAATAATGACTTTTGTCACGAAGTATGGAAATCAACTGGTTTTCCGTACTTCGTGACTTTTTTGTAAAATATTTTCTTCCCTTTGCTTGCATATTCGGAATAAATCCCTATATTTGCAATAAATTAGAATAATTCAAAATAAAATAACAAATAAAAGGATATTGATATGGCAACGAAATTTTATAAATGCCTCAATTGCGGCAATGTAGTGCAGAAGGTTATAGACAGAAAAGTACCGGTGTTCTGCTGTGGCAAAAGGATGGAAGAGCTTGTACCCGGAACAGTAGAAGCAAGCGTAGAGAAGCATCTTCCGGTGGTGACCTGGCTTGACGATAATACAATCAAGGTAGAGGTGGGAAGTGTGGCTCATCCTATGCTGGAGGAACATCATATTTCATTCATCTACGTTGAGACAGAGAACGGCGGAATCCGCGTGGATCTGAAGGACAAGCCGGAGGCGGTAATCTTTCTTGGAGAAGAGAAGGCCGTAGCAGTCTATGAATACTGCAATCTTCATGGCCTTTGGAAGACAGAACTTTAGTATTAACTGATTATAGAAACGAAAATATATGGAAAAGGAACTTGTACTCAAGACCATGCGTGAGGCAGGAAAGCCAGTGGCAGCCGGTGAGGTGGCAACACTTTCAGGACTTGACAGGAAGGTGGTAGATAAGGTCTTTGCAGAGCTCAAGAAGACAGGTGAGATCGTTTCACCGGTAAGGTGTAAATGGACTCCTGCCGAGTAAGGATCAAGGTCATTTCATAGAGTCATCGGCAGAACAGGCCTGATACTTGCTAAGGGACAGGGAACGAACTTAAATCATCAATGTTATGAACACAGCATCAAATTCCCCTTCCAAGCCCGACATGTCAAGATATGTCTGTATAGTATGCGGTTGGGTTTATGACCCTGAGACCGGTGATCCCGACACAGGCGTAGCACCCGGTACTCCATTCGAAGAAATCCCCGATGACTGGACATGTCCGGCCTGCGGCGTCGGCAAGGAACATTTCGAGAAAGAGAAATGACAAAGACAGCCATATCCCTTTCTGTGGCACTGCAGTTTGTTTATTCGGATAAACATTTGTAATATTGCAGAAGTCAATATGACAACCGGAAACTTATAATAAACAACTGACATAACATAGACAATGGCTCGTCCAAACACGTTTCTTGCAACAATCATGACCATGATCATGGCGTCATCATGTGCAAACCCATCAGAAAGCTCTTTCGTTGACGGAGTGACTACCGCTCTGAATCAGGGTGGTAGAGTCACTCTTGAAAGTATGGAGTGGACACGCGATCCGCAGGCCTTCTCCATCAACGGCGACACCCTTACCATCACGACCGCTCCGCATACCGACCTGTGGCAGAGGACATATTACCATTTCCGCAATGACAATGCCCCTGTGCTGCAGATGAAGACAAGGGAGAAGTATTTCAGTTTCGTCGTCAAGACGGACTTCACCCGGAGCCACCATCGTTTCGACCAGTGCGGTATCGTCATGTATCTTGACAGCGACAACTGGCTGAAAGGTTCCGTTGAATATGAAAATGAAGAGTTCCAGCATCTCGGCAGTGTAGTGACCAACAACGGATACTCGGATTGGGCAACTACCGCTATTCCGGCAGATGTAAAGACCATGTGGTACCGCTTTTCGCGTCGTGCCGACGACTACTGCATCGAGTGCTCGACCGATGGAGTCACATTCAGTCAGATGCGTATATGCCACATGTACAAAGGTGCGGAAGAAATAAGTTTCGGAATATATGCCTGCTCGCCTGAGGAGTCCTCGTTCACTGCCGTATTCACTGACATGAAGATCACCGAATGCATGTGGAAGGCTCATGACGGTCAGCAACCTGATGAGGAGCTGTCATGACGGAAAAGGAAAAGATGCTTGCCGGGATGGTGTATTCGGCAGTCGATAAAGAACTTCTGGAGGAACTGAATGCCGTCAAGGAAGCTATACATGGATATAATTCTCTTTCACCCGCTGACACCGTGGGCCGTCTGTGCGTTCTCAAAGGTCTGCTCGGTCATATAGGAGATGACGAAATCATCATAAACCAGCCTTTCTACTGCGATTATGGCAAGCAGATAAGTGTAGGCAAGCGTTTCTTCGCCAATTTCCACTTCACCGTGCTGGATGAGGCGAAGGTTACCATCGGAGACGATTGTTTCATCGGACCGAATGTAAGCATATATACTGCCTGTCACAGCACTGATCCGGTAGAAAGGAATACCCGCAACGAATGGGCAGAGCCCGTCACCATCGGAAACAATGTCTGGATAGGCGGAAGCGTGACGATTTTGCCCGGAGTGACGATCGGCGATAATGTGACGGTCGGTGCCGGATCGGTTGTCACGAAAGACATTCCCTCTGACGCAGTTGCCGTCGGCAATCCATGCCGGGTCATCAGACAAATCAGCAAGTAATGAGTCCCTTCACCGCTATGAAGCGGCCTTGACAAAGAGGGATTCCACTTCGGTGCGGTTCATGTTGCCGTCAATGCAGATGAACTGGACATCGGGGTCAGAGATTATGTAGAATACGAAACTCTCTATGGTGGTGTCGGTGCCTGCCGTGTATATCCGGACTATGTCCTCTTCGTCCATGACCTCCATCAGGAGTTCGTAGTGCTTTTTGCTGCGGTCATTCTCCACCATTGCCTTGATGTCTGCGGAAAGCAAGGCGGCTGACTGCGGGTCGCTGATGTCCAGCATGTAGAATCCGCTGAATGAACTGATCAGAGGGGCTATATCGACTGCTTCGCCTTCACCCATTTCAACATTGAGTTCCGGCAGTTTGCCTATGAGCCTGAACATTGACGGCGATATATATACCGCCGATACTCCCTTGCTGCCCGAATATTTGCTGTATATGTTCTTTCCTTCCTGTGCAGCGGCTCCCAATGTTATGAGGAGAAGGACTGCCATTATGTATAATTTCTTCATTTTCAATTGTTTTTGCGTTTTTAAACCAGAAGTGTTGTTTATAAGACTTGCTGAAAAGGTCAGTCGAATACCGCAGCGGCCTTGTCCATGATCTCTTCCGACCTGTCTGCCATCTCAAACCCTTTCCGGAGTTCCTGTGACATGGTTGCGAAAGCCCTTTCGAGTTCGGCGTATGCGAGATAAGGGTCGTCGAAGGTATCCTTCGGCTCGTTCTGAAGGCCGAAGATTCCTATGCCCACTCCTATGATAACTGCGACTGCAGCGGCTATGCCTATCCATCTTGAAGGTGTGACTGACTCCGCTCTGAGATCTTCTGCAATTATCTGAGCCTCAATCTTTTGTGTAAAGCCATTCGGGACCTCTATCCTCTCGTCTGAGGCAATCCGTTCCAGATCCTCAAGACTCATTCTTTCTATTTCCTGTATCGACTTCATAAACTTGTTTTTCTTTTAAGGGTTTTTCTTGCCATGCTTACAAGCACCCTTACATGTACCTGCGAAAGGCCGGTCCTTTCCGATATTTCTTTGTAGTCAAGTCCTTCCAAGGCCTTCATCTTCAGAATCCGAGCTTGCGGGTCAGGCAGTTTGTCCATCTCTGTCATCAGGCGTTCCAGCATATCCTTCGACGCCATCCTGCTGTCCGGAAGCGGATCCTCAAGAGGTATTCTTTCATCTACCGTTTCAGCCTTCCTCACCATCCTGCGCCTCATCGTGTCTATGCAGATATTCTTGAGCACGGACATCGCGTATGCCGTCATGTTTTCCGGGGCTTTCCCGTTCCGGACGGCCGCATGGAGCCTGATGTAGAGTTCCTGGACGGCATCTTCCGCATCCTGACGGTCTTCAAGAAGATGGAATGCCACCCTGTAGAACCGTTCCGCATGAGAGACCGATATGAGAGCGGGATCATTCATTTGCCATGACTATGAGATCGGCGATCTTCTTTGAGCTTATCTTTCCGAAAAGGCATATCAGAGCACATTCACCCGGATTATAGATGATGAGGTCGCTGATGCTGTCACCGTCATCCGAGCCTGCTCCGTAGATGTTGACCATGTCGTCTTCATCCTTGATCTCCATGATTTTCTCTCCTTTGTCGAGGATGGAGGTGATCTTCCTTTCGAATGAGGTCTTTCGGGATGCCTCCGCTTCTCCATAATCCACCACTATGATCCTTTTCATCTGGTCAATTATCTCGATTGCGGCCCTGTCCTCTTCGTTGTCGGCAGAAACCTTTGCCATCATTCTTATCAGTCCGAGTCCCAAACCTCCTACAGACACTACCTCGAACCCTTCTTCGAGATTATAGTCTCTGATCAGTTCAGCCACTGCATCGGAGTTGATCTTGTCCGGTCTGCCTTCATCCGGCGTTCCTGCCGCCGCTTCCTTCCCTGCCATATTTGCCGCAAAAGCGGCAATCAGCAATATTGAAATAATCTTTTTCATGTCATTAAAGTCCGTTAATGGTTAATCTTTTATCGAGCGCTCACTGATAAAGACGCATTAGGTGGTTTTTTGTTAATGCTTTTGGGGAGATTGTGAGTGCTGAGGCTTGTGGTGGTGATTGGTAACTGTCAGATGTCCAGTTGTTTGAATAGATTGGCTCGCCGTTCCTCGCCGCCGCAGCCACGTCGTCTTTCCGCCGCGCTATCCCTCATCGCACCAGAATCTCCTGCAGGACGATGCCGGGGTCTAAAAAATATATGCGGATCTTCTGTCGGCCGGTCAGACCTGGAGGAAGGGTGACTTTGCGGGAAGAATAACCCCGGAGGACATTCAGTCGCCATTCTGCAGTGAAATCGTCTGCATGGATAGAGAATACATGAGGCTCTTCTGAACCGATCTGCACTGCGTATCTGGCATCCCGTCCTTCATATACATGCAGGGTTGGAAGTGTGCGGATCTCTACGGCGCTGTCTGTCTCAAGCAGTTCGACTTCATATTCCACGAAAGGTGCATCTGAAACCTCATACGACGGCGTGTCGAATGTCCGGACCATGACTCCATCGGAATATCCCAGCCCCTCGACGCAGATCACGCTTTCATCCTTTCTACGGCAGAAATCGGAAGCGGCGACATGCAGCCTTGCCTCTTCAGCGAAAGGCGGCCATATACCCATGTATATCCGGTCAATCCTTGTTCCGGACCGTAAACCGTTAATCTTCAGCATGTTTTCTCCCTTCTTCAGATGCAGGGTGCCTACCTTGCTCCACATCGGACCTATAAACGGTGAATGCCAGACATTGTTGATTGGAGTTGCGGATGCGTCAAAGTCGTCAGTCCCCATGCTGACATGGCAGAACACATTGTCTATCGGAGCCTTTGAAAAATTCCGCACAGGAGAAACAGCCTCGATCCATAGAGGAATTTCACTGTCGGCCTCAGAAAACACAGAAACGCCTTGAGAGGACATGGCTTCGCCTACGGAGAGGAAACGCGATGAGGCGGAAGGAACAGCCGTCTCGGAAGTAAAATATGGAACATCAAGGGTCTCGGACCAATACTGATGGTAAGGCCTCCAGTTGAAGAATTCACGCCATTTCCCGTCGCATATATCCTCATTGTAAATCCTGGTCCATTCGTTGAGGTCATCGAACAATTCCCTCACACGGGCTCCGTCTTTCTCCGCTCCCGCAATATCCCTCTGGTCCGCGCGCACCATGCTTCTGCGTGCAACCAGCTGATACTCATTCAGAAGAGCCGCTCCACATATCGGATACCTCACCAGTTCGAAATAGGCGTCTCTCAATCCGGAAGGTATCTGCGAGGCCAGTGATGTGGCCCGTCCGGCAAGTTCCTTCCATCTTGAAAGCCTGTCCTCGACCTGC
>JAFUQW010000116.1 GCA_017472115.1 Bacteroidales bacterium
AGAAACAGCATATTCTATTGTACCTGTTTCTGATGTTGATTCTACACTTGCCGGCCAGGTGACGGTTGATGCCGCTTCAGTTACATCACTGATAGATGACGAGCCAAGGAAAGGATCCTTGCGGCCCCACTGGTAAAGAAGACCCAATGCCCCGACATCACCTTTTGCTGCGGAAGTTGCACCGAGATTGCGGTCCATCATTGTGCCGGCGCTGTTCTTGTACTCCTGTCCCACAGGCTGGTCGGTCAGCCAGATATGCCAGCTCCAGAGGATCACATCGTCTTCCGTACTCTCTGTGCCTTTGTCATCCTTGACTGCAATCACGGCATTACCTTCCTGGTAAGTGTCTGCCGTTGAAAAATACACATAGCCGTCCCTGTATTCCACATCTGCCTTGACCAAGTCACCTTTCTGCGGTGCCGTGTCCGTGCCGAAGGTCTCCCACAGCACAACGGCGGTGGTCGGAGTGCCTTCCGGGTCTTTATCAGATGCTGATCCTACAGCCTCTGTGCCGTTACCCTTCACTGCCCTGAACTTATAGTATCCGGCCTCTGACACTATATAGCTGTTTGCGGTCCTATACTTTCCGTCCTGCCCTTCCACTGCCGGAGAAAGGTCGATGTATGTTTCCATTGTTTTGCTGACT
Organism: Bacteroidales bacterium; assembly: GCA_017472115.1. The sequence goes on from JAFUQW010000116.1 coordinate 647, forward strand.
CTGTACAATCTGCCGGCTTCAAGTACATTGTCGCTCAGAGCGGCCTCGTAAGTCTTTGTCTGGCAGACCGCCGTGATGATGCAGTCGGTAAGGTCTGCAGGCTCCACGGCGAGATATACGGCTATGCTGCCGTCTGCATCAGATCCTGTGAATGTTTCCGTTGCAGTATATGATGCCTCTGCGGATTTGAGAGTCACTTCCGTCACCTCCTTGCCCTTGAAAGCCTCGTTTTTCAGAGTCAGTTTCACTATAGCCACCTTAGTCTCGAAACTAAGGCCCGGAAGGTCGTTCCAGACCTGACCTTCCTCCGCTGTGAAGGTAGCCTCCATATAATGATATGCCTTCAGACCTTCCTTTGTGCCGGTCTGGCTGGCGAGGGCAGCCTTGCCGTTTGCAGGGTAGGTGAATGTGTATTCTCCCGCTTCGAGGGTCGGAAGTTCAGGTTCGCCCTCACCGTACTCGAAGGTCGCGGTCTTGGACCCTACCGCGTCGTCAGTCCTGTCGAAGGTGTAGGTAGCCTCATCTATCGTGATTCCTATCTTGTCATCCGCATCCCAATAAACTTCGGTTGTCTCGCCGCTGTCATCTCCCAGCGTGACCTTGGTCATCCCTTCGGCCATCACTGCATGGACGGTCACGGCTTCTTCCTGAAGTGACGGACCTGTCTGATGCTGAGGATCAGCGATCTCTTCCGTACATGACAACGCAGATGTCATGGCCATAAGGATGGCTGCAGATAATATTCTCGTTTTCATGATCTTACAGTGTTAATGATTAATCCCAATCTTCATTAAGAAGATCCTTGTTGCTGGCGCAGAGAACACCCTCGCTGCAAATGTCAATGATCTCGGCTGACGGAGCGCAATACCCCTTACGCGCCGCCGAAAATCCGTCCCGGACAGTCGCCACAGAATGACATCCCGTCCCCGTGGCAAGGCTTTCTTTATGATTCTTCATTGGCTTTCGTTCTAATATTTAATCACCCAAATATAATCTTATTCGACAGAAAATCCAAAATTTTCTACATGAATTGATAAAAATTCCTATCCGATTCCGGCACCTTCCCACCGCTCCGCATCCCCGGCTGGCACTCAACCACTTGACCCACAACACATTACAAACAATTCGCTGCAGCAGAAAGACAGCAGCGAATTACAGTCAACGCACTGATAATCAGAGGAATAAGTGCCAGAGGTTTGCGAATCAAGGTCGCTGATGCGGGGTGGAAATGAATTAAATTTCGGAATTCAGCATTTTTTGACTACTTTTGCACGATTGTGCGTTTTTGCGCCCGGTGCGTTTTTTCACGTACCTGAGCCGGAAGCCCCGCACAACTGTAAATTGTTAATTTTAAAGAATGTAAAGATATGCTTTTCAACGTTTTACAGACTGTTGCCGCTGAAGCGGTACCCGTGCAGACAGTAGAGAAACTCTCACTGATCGAGCTGGCCTCAAAGGGAGGATGGCTGATGATCATACTCCTTATTCTTTCGATCATCGCGATCTACATCTTCGGAAACAAGTACTGGCTTATCCGCAAGGCAGGAAAGATCGACAAGAATTTCATGAATGACATCCACGACCTCATCCACGACGGAAAGATCAAGTCGGCGATCGAGCTCTGCCAGCAGTATGATTCTCCTATCGCAAGACTCGTGGAGAAGGGTATCGAAAGAATCGGACGTCCGCTTCAGGACATTCAGACAGCCGTGGAGAACATGGGTAATGTCGAGGTTGCAAGACTCGAGAAGAATCTTCCTATGCTCGCGACCATCGCAGGAGGTGCTCCGATGATCGGATTCCTCGGCACCGTGACAGGTATGATCGAGGCGTTCTTCAGAATGTCAACGGCAGGAAACAATATCGACATCACCCTGCTTTCTGGAGGTATCTATGAGGCAATGGTAACCACTGTGGGTGGTCTTTTCGTAGGTATCATCGCATACTTCGGCTACAACTTCCTCACTTCACAGATATCCAACCTCGTGTTCAAGATGGAGAATACCACCATCGAGTTCATCGACATGCTTCACGAACCATCTGAGAAATAAGGAATTATGGCTATCAAAAGGACAACAAAGGTAGATTCGGGCTTCTCGATGTCATCTATGACCGACATCGTGTTCCTGCTCCTGATATTCTTCCTTGTCACCTCGACCCTCATCAACCCTAATGCCCTGAAGCTCCTGCTTCCGAAGAGTACGGGCCAGGTGTCGGCAAAGGCGACTGTGAGCGTATCGATCAAGCACTGGCAGGATACCGATTCATTCTCTTATCATATCAACGGCGACGAGACCCCTGTGAGATTCGACCACATCGAGGACAATCTCATCGAACTCCTCCAGACCGAGGAAGACCCCACTTTCTCGATCTACGCAGACGAGACAGTTCCTATCAAGGAGGTCGTGGCGGTGATGAACATTGCGAAGAGGAATCATTACAAGGTGATAATGGCGACTTCGCCGGAATAGGACAGACCCGTAACAGAATCGGAAAGTAAGTCCACAGAGGCCAATCAGAAAAAACGACATCGGATTATGCCAGGAGAGAAGTACATACAGGAAAGGCAAAGGCAGTCGAAGCTCTCAACAGCTACGGGTGCCGTGCTGACCGTGTCAGTACATATAGCCCTGGTTGCATGCTGCTTTGTGACAGGATTCACATATCTCGATCCTCCTCCGCCTGAACAGGAACAGATTCTGATAGAATTCGAGGAGTTCGAGCCTGTGGTGCCTGAACAGATATGGAACGGCACACAGCCTAAGGTGGCGGAGCCTGACCCTACCGAACCTATCAAGCTGGTGCAGGCATCTGAAGGCCAGCATGAAGGCACAGAAAGCAACGAGGCCCCGGAAGCGACCGGAGATGACTTCGGTGATGTTGACATAGTCGAGCCGCCACGCGAGAAGGAGATCGACCGTCGCGCGCTCTTCCCTACAGCCGACAACAAGACTCAGAAGGATACGCTTGCACCTCAGACCGCCCACGAGATCAGCGATGCTCTGAAGGCAGGACATGCGCAAGGCAACACATCAAGCGGAGAGACTGCCGGAGAGCCTAATGCGAAGCTTGCAGGAAGAAGCGTGAACGGGACTTTGCCGAAACCTTTCTACGGAGTACAGGCATCAGGCAAGGTGGTTGTGGAGATATGGGTTGACAATTACGGCAACGTACAGAAGGCAGTAGCCGGAGTGGAAGGAACGACGGTTTCCGACAAGAACCTCTGGCAGGCGGCACGTAAGGCGGCACTTGGCGCACATTTCAATATGAGTGCGGAAGCACCGGCCCTGCAGAAGGGAACGATAACATATATTTTCAATCTGAATTGATAAGGCGAAAGCCTCTAACGACAGAGGCCATAGCCACAGACATAAAGAATGGCATGAACCGTGAATACGGCGAAGCCGGAAAAAGAATTGGCGTGAGCCAGATATTTATAAACAATTTAACAGCCGTGAAGGCATAATAAAATGGAAGACAACAGAAGAGGCGGCAATGGCCGCAGACCTGAAGGCCGTAGGGAGTACGGCAGCAGACCAAGAAGAACAT
>JAFUQW010000117.1 GCA_017472115.1 Bacteroidales bacterium
GGAATATTGGGATATGCTGATCGAGACAGGAAAGCTTACTGATGTCGGCTATGCAATCAAGGAGAATGTTCCGCGCAGCTGGCGCCGCGGAATCGAGCTTGCAGCAGCATGGAAGGCCTTCCCGTGGATGGAGATCGGTGGCAATCTCACACTTTCGACCAATAAGATAAAGGACTTCACTGCATATTATGAAATGTACGACAATATGGATGACTGGAATTATCTCGGACAGCAGGAACTGCATTTCGACAAGACAACCATTCTGATGTCACCATCAATTACCGGTATGGCAAATGTGACTGTCCGTCCGTTTGTGAATGCTTCCGGATCGGTAAGGTCGGCATATATCAGATGGAACGGCAAATATGTCGGTAAGCAGTTCTATGACAACACCGCTTCTGACGACAGATCAGTGCCTGCGTATTTTGTCGCAGACCTTGCAGCCGGGTATGAATTCCCTCTCCGCAGGAAATTCTCAGACTTTAGCGGCAGGGTGCCGTCATTAGCGTTGTCATTCCACGTCAACAACATGTTCAACAACATGTATTTCGCTGATGCGTGGGTATGGAGAGCTTATTTCCGGCAGTCAGACAGCTATTATGCAGAAACCGGCCTGTACCCTCAGGCACCGGCCAATTTCATGCTCAAGCTTTCTTACAGATTTTAATTGATTACGAAAAATGTTTGCCCGCGCGGTTGAGATCCACCTTGTGGAACTTGTAACCGAGACGACGGAGCTGAAGTGCCGCTCCTGTGCGGAACATCACCTTGACCGTGCGAGCAAATATATGGAATGCCTTTACTGTCTGTGATTCAATGTGTTCGTGCTGAATGAACGTGGATGCTTTCTGAGCGCAGCAGAGAAGAATGTTCATTATCTGTTTCGCGTCAGGAGAGTCAAGGGACAGCTTGAGGATATTCTGTACTATATATTCGTCCATATCATCAAAGCCGCGGGCGCCGTGCAGGCTCTCATATCTTGCACTATGATGGCGTCCCCAGTCCTGATCCCACCACTGAGCCACAGCCATTCCTGCATAACCGGCACAGGCTATGGCAAATTCGGGATATGAATTGACTTCCGGCAGAGCCTCTGCAATATAGTCCGGTGCCCATTCCTTCCACTTCCGGTCGATATCTTCCGAACTGAGCAGTTCGCCGTCCAGCATGCCGAGGCTTGTACACATCTTCAGAATCTCTCGTTGAAGATTCTCCTCATATACGTCGTAGTATCTGGCATTTTCTTCCATAGTCATCGTAAATTTTCGCAAATATAGCAAAAAAGCTCGCATCACTGCGAGCTTTTTTCGGTTAGTTAGTAGTGTAGTGTATTTCCCTTTTGGGATGATTAATTATTAGTGGTTAGAAACGTCTGATTGACATAAATTCGTTATGTCGAATGCAAATTTAGATAAAAATATGATAGTTCCAAATAAATCTTGTAAAAAATCATTAAGAAATTTGTGAATCATATTTCCTTCAATAGATTCGGCCTGAGCTGACGTGTTCTTTGTATGGCTTGCTCGTCCTGCCACTCTCTGATGAGTTTCGGGTTGCCGCTCAAGAGTACTTCTGGCACTTTCCATCCGTTGAATTCGGCCGGTCTTGTATAGACGGGTGGGGAGAGCAGCCCGTCCTGGAAACTGTCGCTCAATGCCGAAGTTTCGTCACTCAATGCTCCCGGAATCAGTCTTATGATGGAATCGGCCAGGATGGCGGCAGGAAGTTCTCCACCGCTGAGCACATAGTCTCCTGCCGAGATCTCGCGTGTGATGAGATGCTCTCTGATCCTGTGGTCTATGCCTTTGTAGTGACCGCACAGAATGATGATGTTCTCTTTCAGGGACAGTTCGTTGGATATGCCCTGATTCAGTATTTCACCGTCAGGGGACATGAATATGACTTCATCGTATTCTCTTTCAGCCTTTAGTTCCTGTATCATGTTATATACCGGTTCAAGCATGATCACCATACCTGCGTCACCACCGTAGCTGTAGTCATCAACCTGCTGTCGAGGTCCTTTGCCGTACTTGCGGAGATTATGGATGTGGATTTCTACAAGTCCTTTCTTTATGGCTCTTCCTACTATCGAATGACTGAGCGGACTCTCGAGCAGTTCCGGTACAACTGTTATTATGTCAATTCTCATCTGATATGTGTTTTGAAGTTGCAAAAATAGCATTTTGATGCGAGTTTTACTAAAAAAATGGTATATTTGCGACTTGTATATTTTATAAACCAATAACTCCATTATTATGAGTGAACTTATTAACCCTGGCGTTGAACTGACACCAGATGTACCGGAGAGTGTTGAGAGCGAGACTGTCAACTACTCAGAAAAGACCCTTGCAGAACTTGTGAATCTTTTTGAAGAACTTGTTCGTAATGAGGAAAGAATGAAGATGTCCAAGGATGCGGAAGCAATCAAGTCTGCATTCTATAAGAGACTGCAGAAGGAAAAGGCGGATGCCGGCCTTGTATCGGAGCCGGTCGTGGAGCCTTCTGAGGACGACGAGACTGTAGCTGAGCAGCCGGAGGAGGAAATCGTCACTGTAAACCCTTTTGTAGAGATCGAAAGAGGCTTCAAGGAAATCTACAACACATACAGAAAAGAGCGTGCTGAATACAACAGGCAGCTTGAGAAGGAACGTGAAAACAATCTTGCCCTCAAGGAGGCGGTGATTGCAGATCTCAAGGCTCTTCTCGAAAAGCAGGAGGATGTGAATGCGACATTCCCTGAATTCCGTGAAATCCAGAACAGATGGAGGGCTGTAGGTCCGGTTCCGGCACAGAACTACAGGAATATCAACGAGACATATCAGCTCTATGTAGAGCAGTTCTATGATATGGTGAAGATCAACCGCGAGCTTCGCGACCTTGACTTCAAGAAGAATCTTGAGGCCAAGGAAGAGTTCTGCGTGCAGGCCGAGAAACTGGCCGAGAGTTCGAATGTAGTCGAGGCTTTCCGTGAACTGCAGAAGCTTCATGAGCAGTGGAAGGAATATGGTCCTGTCGCCAAGGAATTCCGCGAGCAGATCTGGGACCGTTTCAAGGCGGCGACAGCTGTGATCAACAAGAAATATCAGGGATTCTTCGAAGGACTCAAGGAGCAGCAGGCAGAGAATCTTGCGAAAAAGACAGTCCTTTGCGAGAAAGTGGAGGAAATCGCTGAAAGAGAAGTTGCAAATTCTAATGAGTGGAATGCCTTCTCCAAGGAAATAGAGGATATTCAGAAGGAATGGAAGACCATCGGCTTCGCCTCTAAGAAGGATAACCAGAAGATATATGACCGTTTCCGCGCAGCATGCGACAAATTCTATGGTCGCAAGCGTGACTTCTATACCGGATACAAGGACAGCATCAATGTGAATCTCGAAAAGAAGATAGCATTGTGTGAGGAGGCTGAGGCTCTCAAGACAAGCACTGAATGGAAAAAGACCACCGACAGATATATCGAACTTCAGAAGCAGTGGAAGGAAATCGGTGCAGTGCCTCGCAAGAAGTCCGAGCAGCTCTGGAAGAGGTTCCGTGCTGCATGCGATGAGTTCTTTGCAGAAAGAGACAAACATGCAAAGCCGGAGAATGATTTTTATGGCAATCTCAAGGCAAAGCAGCGTCTTATCGAGGAGATCAAGGCTTATGCAGTGACCGGTACTGATGCTGATGCGGAGGCTATGCAGGAATTCCAGAAGAGGTGGAACGAGATCGGATTCGTCCCTTTCAAGGAGAAGGACAAGGTCGCTCAGGCATACAAGGATGCCGTTCATGAGAAATTCCATGCATCAGGTCGCGCACCTCGCAGAGGACGTGGCGGCAGGCCGCAGCTTTCCGAGAAGGACCGTCTCATCCAGAAATATCATGCCCTCGAGCAGGATATCGTGACATATGAGAACAATATCGGCTTCTTCGCAATGTCGAAGAATTCAGAGCCGCTCATCCGTCAGATGGAGGAGAGGATTGCACAGGCAAAAGAGGAGCTCAAGGCACTTGCAGAGCAGGTGAAGGCTCTCAATGAAGCAGAATAATAATTATTGGTGTTTAGATGAATAAGAGTAATTTGATCGGATTCGTACTGATCTTCGCGATAATGATGGGATTTTCGTGGTATCAGTCGAAGCAGTACAACAAGCAGATGGAGGCACAGGCTCAGCTCGACTCCATCGCAAGAGTGGAGCAGATGGCCGCGATGGCCTTGGATTCCATGAAGAGGGCTGAAGGTGTGGTGGAGACAGCCGGTGTCATGGTGCAGACAATGCCTGTCTATAAGGACAGCATGCTTACTGAGGCCAGACTCGGAAACGCTCAGGTTTACAAGCTTTCCAATGACAAGATGGAGATCGAGTTCACGACAAAAGGCGCACAGCCTTATTCGGTGAAGCTCAACGACTATAAGTCTTACGACAGCACTGATCTTTATCTTATCAAGCCGGAAGGCAGCCAGTTTGGAATTTCGATTTTTGCAGGTGAGAACATCAATACCAAGGATTTCGTGTTCCGGGTTGCAGAGCATACTGATTCTACGATAGTGATGCAGCTTCCTTTTGCACAGGGTGGCTATATCCAGCAGAAATATTCTCTTTCTGATGGCAGCTACATGGTGCAGAACGAGCTTTCTTTCGTTGATATGGGCAATGTCATTCCTCGTAATGTCTCGATGCTCGACATGGACTGGTCAGTGATCATCCCTCGTCTTGAGAAAGGTTACAAGAACGAGAAGCAGTATTCGAAGCTTGACTACTATTTCGAGGGAGACAAGAAACCTGAAGAGATTGCACGCAACCGCGACCAGAGCAAGAGCGTCAATACGAAGTTCAAATGGTTTGCTTTCCAGCAGCAGTTCTTCTCTGCCATCATGACTTCCGGTTCGGAATTCGCTTCGGCGGACTTCGATGTGAAGTATTTCCCTGAAGACGATCCTGCACGCAACCTCATGGCGGCATCAGCAAGACTTCGTGCCGATTTCCATAATGGCGGCGGCGACATCGTGATTCCTAACGAGTTCTATTTCGGCCCGAACGACTTCCGTACTCTCAAGCAGTACGATATGAAGTATGAGAAGATCATTCCTCTCGGAGGATGGCTCGTAGGCTGGATCAGCCGTTTCGTCATCATTCCTATATTCGACTTCCTCGGCAAGTTCATCAAGAATTACGGACTGATCATCCTTCTGATGACCATCATCATCAAGCTTGTCATCATGCCGTTGACCATGAAGTCATACAAGTCATCGGCTAAGATGCAGGTGATCAAGCCGGAGATCGACAAGATCAATCAGAAATATCCTAACGAGAAGGATGCGATGAAGAAACAGCAGGCCACAATGGACCTTTATCAGAAGGCCGGAATCAGCCC
>JAFUQW010000014.1 GCA_017472115.1 Bacteroidales bacterium
GATTGCGTCAACAACTACTCCTTTCACCTCGTATCCGCCCTGGGCGAATACAGATGCGCCCATCACTGCTGAAAGCAGGAATGACGCGCATAGTGTCATGATTCTATTCATAAGAACTTTGTTTGGTTAGTAGATTGTTTCTTTTATATATATTGAATGATGATAGTTCCTTTTGATTAAGGATTCCCGTCTCATTAATGCGGGCCATTAAGGCTATGCTTTCTTTCCGCTCTTCACGAATCTCACCGCGAGGGCACCGAGCACGAGAAGGACACCCGCAACAAGGAACATGCTTGCCTGAGCGCCGCCTACCATCTTGAGAACGAAACCTCCGCATGCCGCAGCAACTATCTGCGGAAGGCAGATCGTGCCGTTGAAGAGGCCGAGGTATGTACCGATGTGCTCACCTGAAAGCGAGTTGGTGAGGAGTGTGAAAGGAACTGCCAGCATTGCCGCCCATGCCACACCTATAAGAAGGAATGAGATGAAGAGGAGATACTGGTCGTGGATGAAGAACACTGAAGCGAAACCGACAGCTCCGATAAGAAGGCTGACCACATACGCAGTCTTGATGTTCCTGAACTTAGGGATCACAAGTGCCCAGAGTACAGAACCGATGGCCTGTACCGCGAACAGGATACCGCACCAGTTTCCTGCTTCCTGATATGCACCTGAAGCCACGTCTGTTGTGCCCCATACTGTGTCGGCGATGGCACCTGTCGTATATGTCCACATATAAAGGAATGCCGCCCAGCAGAAGAACTGGACGATACCCACTGTCCAGAATGCGCTCGGAGCGTTCTTCAGGAGGGTGAACATGCCCGGAGCCTTCTCCTCCTTCTTGTCAGGGTCGATGCCGTGGAACTCGGCATATTCCTTCGGAGGCATTTCCTTCACCTTGAATGTGGTGAAGAGGACGCAGAGGATAAGGATGGCCGCACCTATATAGAATGCGTATTTTACTGTGTCGGGAACCTGACCTTCCGGAGCAGTGTTGGAAATGCCGATCCATGCGAAAAGGAACGGGAACACATATCCCACGAGGCTGCCGGCATTGCAGAGGAAGCTCTGGATCGAATATGCCTGGCCTTTCTGCTCCTCGTTGACCATATCGCCTACGAGCATCTTGAACGGCTGCATCGCAACATTGATGGATGTGTCGAGAAGCATGAGCGAGATGAGTCCGAAGATCATGGCTCCACCCACTGCAAGACCGAAGTTTCCTGCATTAGGAAGCATGCACATCACAGCAATGGCAATGATAGATCCGAGGAAAAGATAAGGGATACGACGGCCGAGACGCGTCCATGTCCTGTCGCTGTATTTTCCGACAAGCGGCTGGACGATAAGGCCCATGAGAGGCGGGAGTATCCAGAAGAAGCTCAGATCGTGGGGATCGGCGCCGAGAGTCGCAAAGATACGGCTGATGTTCGCATTCTGGAGGGAATAGGCTATCTGGACACCGAAGAATCCGAAGCTGATATTCCACATCTGCCAGAAAGTTAGTTTAGTGTTTCGCATTTTTTAAGTTGTTTTGGTTATTAAGTGTTACCTATATATAAGTCTGCGAAAATAAACATTAATCCCCACACGCGCGTAAATCTTCCGACGAACTGGCAAAAGAAGGGGACGAATGGTGAAAAAATGAGGATGAATCGTCATGAATGATTGTTTAATCGGCTCAAAGTTATTACCTTCGTGGAAATTTGAGACCGAAACTGCATGAGACATGAATTGAAAACAGCCGGAATCATACATATCTTCGCCCTCCTGCATGCCTGTGTCGCATTGGTCTGCAGACTGGCCGGCATCGACGACGAACTCTTCCTCACCATACTTACAATGGCAATGTCCCTCATCATCTGCATGAAGCAGGGACTTAAGATCGAATTCACGGCGGCTGTCGTGATCATAGTAAACATCATCGGATTTCTTCTCGGCACTCTCGGAGCCAATGTGCTGCAATCTTTCATCAGATCCGAATATGCTGTGCATGCCATCTCCACCCTGCTCACAACGGAAATAATAGGCTGGTGCATTGTCGCCATGACTAATATATTCGGAGGCAGGAGTTCAGAAAAGAAAAGTCTCAGATCGTCTCCGTATCTGAAATGGCTTCTCATAATCGCCTCCGGGATATTTGTGATGAGGATAATCATCTTCATCCTATTCTCAAAGGTCCCGTTCGAACAGAGCAGCATATTCGACACGATAGGCAAGGTCATGTCCAACACCTTCGCCACCATCATACTCATCTGTGTGAACATAATGTTCATCAGGTCACTTCCCAAAAGACCGTCACCTGTCTCGAAAGCAGGCACCGCCGTCTTGTTCGTTTCCTTCATGCTGCTGGCTACGGTCCTCGAGACGTTTCTTGTCGGCATCCATGACACGGACATATTCCTGCTTTTCTGCATCTCATTGATAACGCAGATCACAATTTACTGCATCGTATATATGATAAATTATGTCATCACGGCACATAATGAGATGCAGAGCGAACGTGAAAAGGCCAACATGGCCCAATACAGGTATCTCAAGCTGAAGCGTCAGGTCAATCCGCATTTCCTTTTCAATTCACTCAACATCCTTGACGGAATGGTCTGCGAAGGAAAGACGGAACAGTCCAGTCTTTATATCCACAAGCTGGCAGGCATTTACCGGTATATGATAAGAAGTGAAGAAGAACAGGTCGTGACGCTTCGGGAAGAACTGGACTTTACGGTCAAATATGTAGATCTGCTGCTGCTGAGATTCCCTCAGGGGCTCGACGTGAATTTCGATGTTCCGGAAGAGGCGATGGCAAGATATGTGCTTCCGTGCTCGATCCAGCTGCTGATCGAGAATGCCACAAAGCATAATGCCGTATCGGAGGAGACACCTCTCAGGATTTCCGTCAAGGTCGAGGATGAATCCGTAAGCGTAAAGAATAATCTCAGTCCCAAAATCACTTCGATCCAATCGACCGGCCTCGGCCAGACATACATAAGACAGCTCTATCAAGACCTTTCCGGCAAGCAGATAAAGATAGAAAAGAATGAAACGGATTATTGTGTAACCTTACCTTTATTATAAGATATGAAAGTCCTGATTGTTGAAGATGAGATAATGGCTCAGAAGAGTCTTACAAGGGTATTGTCACAGAATTTCCCAGACATGACCATCGTCGGCACGACAACATCGGTCAAAGGAACCGTCGAGTGGCTGAATAAGACAGGTAACTCGGCCGATATCATATTCATGGATGTGGAATTGGCGGACGGAGTATGTTTCGAGATATTCCGACAGACCGAAGTGAAGGCAAAGGTCATAATGACCACAGCGTATGACAGCTACGCTCTCAAGGCATTTGAGGCCGGCAGCATAGACTACCTGCTGAAGCCTGTTGACGCAAGCGCATTGAAAAGGGCTGTAGCACGCTGCAGGATGAGCGGCGGGGGTGTGGACGTGGATTCGCTTCTCAAGACGATATCACAGACCTCACGGCCTCAGAAAGAATACAAGGAAAGATATATAGTGAAGTTCAACGACAGGATTATCCCGGTGGAAGTCAGCAATATAGCTTATATATTTTCAGAGGAAAAGAACAATTATCTCGTCACCTTCGAAAATCACCAGTATATTCTCGATTCGTCTTTGGACGTCGTGATGGAAGAACTCAATCCCGAGAGTTTCTTCAGGATATCCCGCAGCTGCATCGTTTCCATGAAGAGCATCACCAGCATAATCAAGCAGGCAGGAGGAAGGTTACGTATCGTTCCCAAGCCGGATTCCGACCAGGAGATGACAGTCAGCCGTTCCCGTGTGGATGACTTTCTGAAATGGATTGAAAAATAAGTCAAAGGCACAGAATCGTAAGGGTTTTGTGCCTTTGATTCTGTTTTGGTCTGAGGATTGCGTTGTGCGCTTTAGAAAAATTATAAATTATAAAGCGTATGAACAGAATAATCCATATTGCTGCGGTCTTTTTGGCGGTCTGCAGCACATCCGCAGCATTCGCGCAAGGCGGATATACGGTCAGCGGAACAGTCATGGACAGATTCGGTCCTGTCATCGGAGCAGCTGTAATCGAACAGGGCACCTCGAACGGGACATCGACCGGAATGGACGGCAGTTATGAGCTTGCTGTCAGCGGTCCGTCAGCTCCGGTCGAGATCAGCTGCATCGGCTATGCCTCGCAGACCTTCGAAGCCGCTCTTGTACCCGACACGGTCACCCTTGAAGAGGACAACGAATATCTTGATGAAGCGGTTGTCATCGGCTACGGCACGGTAAGAAAGGATGACATGACAGGTTCCATAGCGGCAATAAAGGCAGATGACCTCAACAGAGGTGCCGTGACCAACACCCAGGACATGCTGAAAGGCAAGGTAGCCGGAGTTCTCGTCACGCCGGGAGACGGAGGTCCGGGATCAAGCTCGAGAATAAGGATACGCGGAGCCGCATCGCTCAATGCTTCAAACGATCCCCTGATTGTGATCGACGGAGTGCCTTTGGCAAACGGAGCGGGAGGCGGAATGTCTAATCCTCTCGACCTTCTGAACCCCAATGACATAGAATCATTCTCTGTCCTGAAAGACGCTTCTGCAGCAGCAATCTATGGATCGAGGGCATCCAACGGCGTCATACTGATAACGACAAAGAAGGGCACGGGAGGCAAGCCCCAGGTTACCTACAACGGCAGTTTCAGCATAATGAGGAATTCCGGGACAGTGCCCGTCATGTCGGCCGAACAGCTGAGGGACTACTATTCGGCCGCCTATCCGGCAGGAACGGAAACCGGTGACAGGATAACAGCGCTGACAGGACAGGAAGACACCGACTGGCAGAGCCTGATTTTCCGCACTGCGCTCGCGACGGAACATAATCTGAGCGTCTATGGAAATGTCCGCAGCCGGATGCCTTACAGGGCGTCTCTCGGCTATCTCGGCCAGCAGGGAACTCTCCGGGATTCATACTATGACAGACTTACAGGAGATTTCAGCCTGACACCTTCGTTCATGGACAGTCATTTAGTCATTGACGTGAATGCAAAAGGTGTCTATTCATATTCGGACTACGCAGATAGCGGAGCCATCGGCAAAGCCGCATTCTTCAATCCTACAGCCGATCCTTACTGGCGCAATCCTGACGGTTCCATCGATTATACCACGACAAACGGATTCTGGAATTACGGAAACGGACGCGGCGACAGGTTCTCACCTAACATCCTCGTCGGTCCGAGTCCGCTGTCGATGATATATGACAGCAACAGCACGGCTGCTTCCTACCGCTTCATAGGAAGGGCGGCGGTAAGCTATAAGATACACGGCTTCGAAGCTCTGAAGCTCAACGCGAGCAGCAGCATTGACATCACAAGGACCGACTCATTCAACGGCGTCACTCCAGGATCATTCCAGGCATGGACGGACACGGATGATCTCGGCACCGGCAAATACAGCAAAGGACGCAACCTGAGCAGAAGCACCTTGTTCGAGACTTATGCCGATTACTCCGATACATGGGGAAAGCATAATCTCAGCCTTCTTGCCGGATATTCATGGCAGAACAACTTCGTCGGAAGCCGGAGCGTGACATATTTCAACAAGACCGGCGAGATAAAGCTTTCAGACGGACTCACGCCCGAAGAGATGTATCCTCACTGGAAAAGCGAGAATTTCCTCGTATCGTTCTATGGAAGAATCAATTACTCGTTTGACTCGCGATATGTGTTCACATTCTCCATCAGAAGTGACGGGTCATCCAGATTCGCTCCCGATCACCGCTGGGGCACGTTCCCTTCAGGCGCATTCGCATGGAATATCGCACAGGAGGACTTCATGAAGAAGGTGCCTGCAGTATCTTCCATGAAACTTAGACTTTCCGTCGGAGTAACAGGACAGCAGGACGGCATAGGCGACTATATCCATCTGGCCCGTTACGTACAGACGACAGACCCGACCAAGACATATGGCATGGGCGACAAGACCTGGGCTTATCCTCTAACCCCTCAGGCATACGATCCTGCCATCAGGTGGGAGACCACGGTGACATACAATGCCGGACTTGATTTCGGCTTCTTCAACGAAAGGCTGACGGGAAGCATCGACGCATATGTCCGCAACACACGAGACCTGTTGAATTCGGTACAGATTCCCATGGGATCGAACTTCGGCAACAGGCTGATGACCAACATCGGATCGATCCGCAACAAGGGAATTGAATTCTCGTTGAGCGGCATTCCGGTAAAGAGAGGCGACTGGAGCGTGCAGGCCGGATTCAACGGAACATTTCAGAATACTGTGTTCACAAAGCTGAACACTACTGAGGACAGGAACTACTATATCGAGACCGGAAACATATCCAAAGGCACCGGAGGCTATCTCTGCCGGCAGATGGTCGGATATGCCCCATATACATATTATGTCTATAAGCAGAAATATGATTCCGACGGCAAGCCTCTGCAGAATGAATTCGTTGACCTCGACGGAGACGGATTCATCACGGGAAACGACAGATATATGACCGGCAAAAGCGCATCTCCGAAATTCTTCTACGGACTGAATGTGAAGATATCATGGCGTAACTGGGATCTCGGCCTCAACGGCCATGGAGCAGCCGGGACATGGGTGTTCAACGATTTTGCGTCAGCCAATTCCACTTCAAGCCCGGACCTGAATTCAGGAAGTCTGCCTAATCAGGCGACAGTAGTGCTCAAGACCGGATTCAAGGCTCCGAACAGCGGAGAACAATGGTACTCGGACTATTTCATCGAGAATGCATCTTTCTTCCGGCTTGACGACATCAATGCAGGATATACCTTCCGCCGCATCGGCAGGTGGGAAACAGACATCCGGCTCGGGATCGGCATGCAGAACGTATTCATTCTGACTGGTTATAGCGGGATGGATCCGGAAGTGATCTCGGAAACAGGTATCGACAATGCCATCTGGCCGCGGTCAAGGACATGGTCGATACGACTTAATGCCAGTTTTTGATACAATTTAAATATGAAAGAAATGAAAAAGATATATATCATCTTGTCAGCCGTAATGCTGACAGCCTGTGTCAACGACTTGAACACACTGCCTCTGAACAAGACGGAGCCTGTTTCCGAATATGTATATGGCAGTTCGGCACAAGCCTACACGGACGGTCTCGCCCGGCTGTACTTCCAGTTCGTATCCAACGACCTGACGGACCTCCAGCAGATGGACGGAGGTGCATCGGAACTGATAAGGGCCTTCTGGTCTGTACAGGAGACCACCACGGATGCAGCGAAATGCTCATGGGAGAACGACTCCTGGGTAAGAGCCCTCAACACCGACACTTGGGACGGATCACAGAATGATGCGGTCTATGCAGTCTATGTACGCTCTCTTCAAGGGATAGCATACGTAAATGAATATCTGCGCCAGACCACTTACGAAAAACTTTCCGCAAGAGGGGTCTCAGCCGAGCTTATGAACACCATCAACGGCTATCGTGACGAAGCGAGATTCATCAGAGCCTATCTCTACTGGATAGCCTTGGACTGCTTCGGAAGCGTTCCTTTCTCTACAGAGGACTCCCCTTTCGGAGGTACCTACATACCTCCCCAGGCATCACGGAGCGACATCTTCGATTATTGCGTAAGCGAGCTTGAAAGCCTGCGCTCCGAGACAAGCGGACTGGCAGCTCCGGGGAGCCTTTATCCACGTGCAGACCGCGGATCGGCAGCAGGCCTGCTTGCCCGTCTGTACCTGAATGCGGAAGTCTATACCGACACACCGATGTGGACAGAAGCGAAAGAGGTGTGCGAAGACATCTTCAGCATGGGATATTCCCTGAGTCCTGATTACGAAGCTCTTTTCAGAGGTGACAACGGAGAGAATCCTGAAGCTGTCGGTGAAATGCTCTGGGCCATTTCATACGATTCGTCGAGAACGATATCCTACGGAGGTACCACTTATCTTCTCGCAGCCTCTCTTGCCGCAACCGACATCACCGACCTGTCCAAACCTAACGGACAGATAAACGGATGGGCCGGTCTGCGTGTACCATATGAATATGTGTCTGAGTTCTTCGATGTAAAGGGGCAGGATTATGTCACCGGCAGATACGAAACCGATGACGCGCGCGGAAGAATATTCTATATCAAAGGCCGCAGCGAATCGATGGAAGACGCCTTATATGTGTTCATGAACGGATGGTCCTGCCTGAAATTCAACAACATACCGCATGATGTGACGGAAGAGGCCTATCTGCCTGTAGCAAGCACAAACTCATCATCCGACGTTGATTTCCCAATGATAAGGCTTGCTGAAATCTATCTTGTCTATGCAGAGGCCTGCATGCATACGGGGAATGAGTCCCTCGGCCTTGAGAAGCTTTCGGAGCTATCTGCCCGGGCAGGCGTCCCACCTCCTTCAGAAATCACGTCTGACTTCCTCATGAGGGAGAGGGCCCGCGAACTGATGTGGGAGGCGCATCGCCGCACAGACCTGATCAGATACGGACTCTTCGACAGTGCAGACTACCTCTGGCCTTACAAAGGCGGAGATTCTTTTGCAGGTCAGTCTTTTCCTGCCTACAGACGTATCTTCCCGATCCCTCCTACAGAACTTGCCGTCAACAGCGGACTCAAGCAGAATCCCGGATATTAGCGATACGTGAAAAGCGTTCATGAAACAGCCACGGAAATCCCGAGCGGGATTTCCGTGGCTGCTTTCATATGCCGTATGTTCTCAGAACGGAAGGTCGTCGTCAGAAAGAGAGGAACTGTAATCCTCGGCGACAGGCATCGGTGCCGACTGCACATCTGCCGGAGTGCTGTAAGCACCTGCACTGGCGGCATAAGGGTTGGTCTGACCACCTGACTGGTGTGTTCCTGTCGGAGCCCCGTAACTTCCTGCTGAAGCCGCATAGTCATTCTGCGGTACTCCTGCCGGCTCTATGCGCCATGCCCTCACATCTGTGAACCAGCGGCCGTTATACTCACGGCTGCTGAGATTGAAGGAGATCTTCACCTTGTCACCGACCTGATACTTGTCCAGCTCCCTGACCTTGTCTTCTCCCCAGACATTCATGCAGACCTGTGACGGGAAGTTACCTTCCTGATACTCAAAGACAAACTCCTGCTTGGACCATGCGCCTCTCGCTGATGTGCCGGTCTGGACATTGAGTTTCCTTAAGATCCTTCCTTCGAGTTCCATAGCCATGATTATTTCTTCTCTGCAGGAACGAACTTGCCGACCTTGAGAACCTCTACATCAAAGATGAGAGTAGAGTTAGGCTCGATGCCGCGGTTTCCTCTCTCGCCGTATGCAAGGTTTGCAGGAATATAGAGAGTTGCCTTTCCACCCTCACCGAGGAGGCCGAGACCCTCTGTCCATCCCTTGATCACGCGGTTGGCTACGAACTGTGTGTTCTCGTTCTCGTCGAACACTGTACCGTCAAGAAGAGTACCCTTGTAGTTTACCCATACAGTATCCTGTGGAGCGACCTTCTCGGCTGCACCCTCAGCGATGATTGTATATTGGAGACCGCTTGCAGTAGTGTCAACATTCTCTTTCTTGGCGTTCTTTGCAAGGAACTCCTTCTCCTTTGCGATGTTGAGAGCTGCCTTGTATGACTGCTTCTTCGAAATGAATCCGTTGAGGATAGTACCCATCTTGTTAGGGTCGATGTCGAACTGAGTACCGAAGTCCTCATCGTATGGAGAACCCTCTGCCTTGAGGAAGTCCTGCATACCCTTCTTGAGCTGAGCCATATCGAGCTCATTGAGGTCAGCTGCGAAATTGTTACCCTTGAGGAATGAACCGAAGTTCACACCGATGAGGTAGCTCACTGAGTCAACCTCAGCCGCTGTAGGAAGTTCAACACCTTCAACCTTCACAGTCTCCTGTGATCCGCATGAAATCGCGAGTGTCGCCACAAGCGCTGCTGCAAAAATCTTGATTGCTTTCATTTTAGTATGTTTTAATTGTTTATAATTGTCAATTCAACCTGCAAAGATAACCATTTTTTTGATTCATGATAATTTTTCAGCATCCGCGGCATCAAGAGAAGCTGAAGCGGCATGAATCGCGGCGGGTTTCATGATCGGTAAACATCTGCTAATCAGCAAAATAACACGTTTGGACCGACATCCCCGCCATGCGAGCCAGGCATATTAACGCACTGATAATCTGAGATTTGCGAATCACGGGGGCGAAGTAACACCATCTGCAGTTTTTGTCATCATGGCAAAGAAAAATTTTGAGTTGTCAGAAAAAATGAGTTAACTTAGTATGCTAAAATTTTCCGGTTATGACGATAGACAACGCCACTCTTCACGCCAAACTGAAAGAATTCTTCGGATTTGACTCGTTCAAGGCCGATCAGGAAAGGGTCATCAATCATCTCGTTGACGGCAACAATGCCTTTGTACTCATGCCTACCGGCGGAGGCAAATCCTTATGCTACCAGCTTCCTGCCCTTGTGATGGAAGGCACGGCCATCGTCATTTCACCGCTCATCGCCCTGATGAAGAATCAGGTCGATGCTATCAGGGGATTCGTGGCCGGAAACGACGGCATAGCACATTTCCTCAATTCCTCCCTCAACAAGGCCCAGCTCACCGAAGTACGCAAAGACCTCCTGTCCGGAGCCACCAAGCTGCTGTACGTGGCACCGGAGTCATTGACCAAGGCGGAAAACGTGGCGCTGCTCAAAGAGATAAAGATTTCCTTCTATGCAGTTGACGAGGCACATTGCATTTCAGAATGGGGACACGACTTCAGACCGGAATACAGACGCATACGCAATATAATAGAGGAAATCGGAGTCGCACCGATCATAGCTCTTACGGCCACAGCCACTCCGAAGGTACAGAGCGACATCATCAAGAATCTCGGAATGACTGATGCCACCGTATTCAAATCATCATTCAACCGCCCTAACCTTTATTATGAGATAAGGGACAAGGCCGATCCTAAACGAGACATAATCAAATACATAAAGCAGCACCCGGGCCGTTCCGGAATCATCTACTGTCTCAGCAGGAAAAAGGTGGAGGAACTTGCCGAACTGCTCAACATCAACGGCATCAAGGCAGCCCCATACCATGCAGGACTCGACGCCAAGACCCGTGCAGAGAATCAGGACAGGTTCCTGATGGAGGAGATCGACGTGATAGTGGCCACGATAGCTTTCGGAATGGGTATCGACAAGCCGGATGTGCGTTTCGTCATCCACTATGACATTCCGAAAAGCATCGAGGGATACTATCAGGAGACCGGACGTGCAGGCCGCGACGGGAAAGTCGGAGAATGCATCACTTTCTACAGCTACAAGGACATACAGAAACTTGAGAAATTCATGCAGGGCAAGCCTATAGCCGAGCAGGAGATAGGCAAGCAGCTGCTCATGGAGACCGTAGCGTACGCAGAGTCGAATTCATGCCGCAGAAAGCTGCTGCTCAACTACTTCGGCGAAGAATATAATGTAGAGAACTGTGGCGCCTGCGACAACTGTCTGCATCCGAAGAAACAGTTCGACGGACGCGAGGAGATGGCCATGGTCATCGAACTGATACAGTCGCTGCCGGAACATTTCAAGATCGAACACATATCCAACATTCTTGCAGGTGAGATAAATTCCATAATCAAGTCATACAAGCACGACAAGCTGGAACTGTTCGGCGCCGGAAAGGACCATTCTGCCCGTTTCTGGAGTGCAGTCATCCATCAGGGGATCGTCCTGCACCTGATCCACAAGGACATCGAGTCTTACGGACTGCTTTCCGTGACTGAAAAAGGAAAGGAATTCTATAACGAGCCTTATGTCCTGATGCTCACCGAGGACAGGGAATTTGCCGAAGGCGAGGATGACGATGACGATGTGGCAGGAGCTCCGGCACGTGGCGGCGGAGGTGGAGACGAGCAGCTGCTTGCGATGCTCAAGGATCTGAGAAGGGATGTGGCAAGAAAGAAGAATCTTCAGCCGTGGGTGATTTTCGGAGACCCTTCACTGGAGGACATGTCGATAATGTACCCTGTCACCATCGACGAGCTCAAGAACTGCCAGGGCGTCGGCGAGGGCAAGGCAAGGAAGTTCGGCAAGGAGTTCCTGTCCCTCATTGCTAAATATGTGGAAGAGAACGACATAGAGCGCCCGGACGACTTCGTGATGAAGTCCATAGTGAACAAGTCAGTCAACAAGGTATATATCATCCAGAGCATCGACCGCAAGCTTCCGCTCGAAGATATTGCAAGTTCTAAAGGTCTCGACATGGAAGAACTTATGGATGAGATAGAAGCCATTGTATATTCCGGCACCAAGCTCAATCTCGACTACTACATAGAGCAGACTCTCGACGATGACGTTGTCGAAGAGATCTATGATTATTTCAAGGAAGAAGCCGAGTCAGACGCGCTTGAATCCGTCATGGAAGACCTGGGAGACGATTACGACGAAATGGAGGTGAGACTTGTAAGGATAAAGTTCCTCTGCGAAGTTGCAAACTGATCAGAGTTCCAGCCAGCGGATGTCTTTGTCGCGATTCCAGTAGGAGAGCTGGCGCTTGGCGTAGTGGCGGGTGTTGCGCTGGATTAGTTCTATGGCGCGGTCCAGAGTGGTCACGGGGCCGTCTCCAGGGGTGGTCGGAGTCCAGCCTTCTGCCGAGACTTTTCCGTCCTGATAATCAAACCAATCGAATATTTCCTTGTATCCTACGGTCTGAAGGGCCGCGAAGTCGCGATATTGCGTAAGCGAGCGGACTTCATCGACCAGACCGTCATCGATCATCTGAAGCACACGACGGTTGATACGGTCATAAAGGACTTCACGAGGCCTTGTGAGTCCGATCTTCTCAATCTCGAAATCCCGGGACTTGCGGGAAGATGTCTTGAACGACGAGAAAGGTCTGCCGGTCATCAGGCATACCTCCAAGGCCCGGACCACCCTCTGACCGTTGGCTATGTCGATCGAGGCATAGCTTTCCGGATCCAGTTTCTTAAGTTCAAGACGAAGAGACTCCACCCCTTCTTCATGCAGACGGGTCATGAGCTCGTTTCTGAGCTGCAGGTCGGCTGATGGAAAATCATCGAGACCGTTCACAAGGGCATCGATATAAAAGCCCGAACCTCCGGCCATCACGAGAGTA
>JAFUQW010000118.1 GCA_017472115.1 Bacteroidales bacterium
CGTGGGAGAACTACGCCGACAGGAATGCCGGAGTGTTCCTCGGTACTTACAAGGCTCCTGTAGAGGAGATGATGACGTCTTACGTCTATCCGCAGGAGAACGGCAACAGGACTGACGTGAGATGGTTCACCCTGACTGACAGCAAGGGCCGGGGAATTCAGGTGATCGGATCGAAACCTCTCAACATGTCCGTATGGAACACGACTCAGGAGTCCCTGGATGTAGCAAGGCACATAGGTGAGGAGGAGATCCTGGACGGATCGTTCGTCCTTAACATCGACAGCGTCCAGACCGGAGTCGGAGGAACCGACACCTGGAGCATCAAGGCCAGACCGGAAGTCCACCACAGGCTCCTCGGAAAGCATTACACCTATTCATTCACCATCCGTCCTGTAAAGGACTTCAAGGATGCGGTGAACGCAGCAAGGAACAGATAGTTTGTTAAACATAAATTTGGAAATCCCACCTCCTCAGCATCAGCCAGAAAGGTGGGAGATCCTTTGCAGTAGTCTGGCCGGTACTTTTGACAACAGTTGTCTCATGAGACTCCTTGTCCGTGTCGAACTGCCTCCAAGTTTGGCGTTTCCGTACCGGCCTTCGCTATATTCTTCATTCAGCTCCACATCCATCACCTTTTCCTTGTCGTCCTTGATGACCACGGCAGATACGGCAGTGTCAGTTGAAGTCAGCGGCCTTGGTCATTTTCCCGGCAATATGCTCTGTGCAGAGATTGCTGAGACTTCCGAGGTGGGTGTGTCCAAGGTCAGCCGGGGTCAGACTGCCGTTTGATTTTCCGTCAGCTGCCTTGTAGCTGAAATTACCTTCATTCACCTCCATCCCGACAGACTTGTACGCATCGCGGAATGGCATGCCTTCGAGAGTGCGGCGGTTCACTTCCTCCACCGTGAAGAGGTATTCATATATTGGTGAATCAAGGATGTCGGTCTTGACTTCAATATGCTGGAGCATGTAATCCGCCATGCCGAGGCATTTGTGCATCAGTTCGAGGGCAGGGAAGAGTATGTCCTTGAGGAGCTGGAACTCACGATGATATCCGTGCGGCATGTTGCTGCAAAGCATGCTGATCTCGTTTTCGACCGACATGATTCTGTTGCAGTTGCCTCGCATGATCTCCCATACGTCGGGATTCTTCTTGTGCGGCATTATGCTGGAGCCTGTCGTTAGAGCGTCAGGGAATTTTATGAATCCGTAGTTCGGACACATATACATGCAACAGTCGGCAGCGAACTTGTTGAGGGTCAACGCTATCGCTCCCATCGCCGAAGCAACCGCGCGCTCTGCCTTTCCGCGGCTCAGCTGGGCTGCAACTGCGTTATAATCAAGGCTTCCGAATCCGAGAAGCTCTGTAGTCATCTGCCTGTCGAGAGGGAAGGAACTGCCATATCCGGCGGCAGAACCGAGAGGATTGCAGTCACATACCTTGTAGGCACCTCGCAGCATGTACATATCGTCTGCCAGAGCCTCTGCGTATGCACCGAACCATAGTCCGAACGATGAAGGCATGGCGACCTGTCCGTGAGTGTAGCCGGGAAGGAGTACGTCCTTATGCTTCTCGCTCAGCTGCTGAAGCGTGGCGAAAAGACTCAGAACTTCCTCTCTGATCTTCAAGACCTCATCTTTGAGGAAAAGCTTGATGTCCACAAGCACCTGGTCATTGCGGCTGCGTCCCGAGTGGATCTTCTTCCCGAGGTCTCCGTGACGGCGTGTAAGCAGAAGTTCTACCTGTGAATGGATGTCCTCCACATCATCTTCAAGAACGAATCCGCCTGATTCAATTTCTGTCAGAATCAGGTCCAATGCTTCCGTAAGTGTTTGAAGATCACGAGTCTCAAGAAGCCCTATCGACTCAAGCATCCTGATGTGTGCCTTGGATCCGATGACATCATAACGTGCAAGCCTCATATCCAGAATCCTGTCGTTGCCGACAGTGAACTCTTCCACCAGATCTGTAGCTTTTGTTCCTTTACTCCAAAGTGTTGCCATACTATGATATTGTATTTATGAATTCAATATAAGTACAGATGCCGTTTTCAATTTCCGAAACCAGCACAAATTCATTTCTTTTATGCGATCTTGAAGAATCTCCCGGTCCCATCTTTATCGCATCGCATCCGATCCTCATCCAGTCAGACGTGGTAGGGGAGGAGAAGGTCTCGATTCCGAGTCTTTCTGCAGCCTCCTGAAGCGGTGAGTCAGGATATGTCGCACTTGAGCGGTTAGTCAGATTCCTTGCCGTGAGGGTGCTTCGGCATATCGACTGGAGCTCTATTAGAATCTCCTCGTTGGTATATTGCTCGGTAGGGCGGATGTCTGTCACGAATGTACATCTGTCAGGAATTACATTGTGTGCTGTTCCTGCATTCACTTGGGTCACGTTGAGGTTGACCTTGCCCATTCTTGGAGATATTCTTGAGAATTCGTGATTACGTAGTCTCTCTATATCTTCCAATGCTATATATATGGAGTTTTCACCCTCGTTACGAGCGGCGTGTCCGCTTTTGCCCTTAGCTTCTGCGTCGATTACCAGCAGTCCTCTTTCAGATGTTGCCGCCTTCATTCCTGTAGGCTCTCCGATTATGGCATATTTCTGTGACGCTTCCAACTTTGCCAGCACATCAGGCCAGAGTCGTGTCATGCCACCTGTCCCGGACCTCTCTTCTTCGCATGTCAGAACCAGCACTAAATTCGGCGCCCCATCCTCTCTCATCCTGAGCTTCTCTTCTGTCATCCTGAGTTTCTCTTCTGTCATCCTGAGCGAAGCGAAGGACCTGTCAACAAAATAACGGTATGCCGCAATCATCGCCACCACCGAGGCTCCGTCGTCATTGCTGCCGAGTCCTGCAACAATATCTTCCGGTAATATCTGCCGTTCGAGAATTCCGCTAATGACTTCTGCCGCCCTTTCGTAATCCGGTTCATAAGGGTCGAAACTGTAGTCGGGGCTTGGACTGACAGTGTCGATGTGAGCGCATAGCATGAGGATCGGCCTGCCCGGAACAGTGATGTGCTCGGCCACAATGTTGTTGCCGATTCTCTTGTGACTGATGCCCTTGTCGGTAAGCCACCCGCTGATGTGGCTGCACACGGCATCCTCACCGAAGGACGGTGACTTGATCGCCACCATTTCCTTCAGCAGCTGTACAGCTTCTGCCGTCATATTTCTGATATCCTTCATCATTATCCTTTGTTTCTCCACCAAAAGCCCTGTTGCCGTGGAGATGTAGCTCATCTATTTAGGTTTGTCCACCAAAATGCCTGTTTCTGTGGACAACTCGTTCATTTATCATGGTTTCTCCACCGAAAGCCCTGTTTCCGTGGAGATGTAGCTCATCTATTTAGGTTTGTCCACCAAAATGCCTGTTTCCGTGGACAAGTCGTTCATTTATCGGTCTGAGACCAATGTCGTGCCGATGGAGTTGGACAGGTTGCGCGCATGTTTTATCATTACCCGGGCCACACCTGCGTCAATGGCCTTGAAAGAGTTGCCGAGTTTCGGGATCATGCCGTCCGCGACTCTACCTTCGGCTTTCAACTGCTCGAAAGTCTTTTTGTCGATCTCCGTGATCACGCTCCCTTCATCATCCTTGTCGTATAGGACACCGTCCTTCTCGAAACAGTATATGAGCTCGGTTTCGTGTGTCAGTCTGCCGTCATCGGAGCAATGGGTGCACTCCTCGCAGTGGCAGCAGACCTCGCGAGGCGAGCGGTATCTGTATCCGGCCATCGCGACAGCCACAGATGATGCAATCGTATCTGCATTGGTATTCAAAAGATTGCCGTTCCCGTCGTGATTGATGGCGCAGAGAACCGGTACGATTCCCTTCTCGAGCAGAGAGTAGATGAAAGATGCGTTCACACTGGAAGCAGTGACGTCTCCGACATAACCATAGTCCAGCATCACATATCCATCTTCCTCGCATGGCTCTGCTTTCACTCCGGCTGCCTCAGCATTTCCCGCCGAGACCTTCATTGACGGTCTGCGTGAAGCACGGATCACGTTCCCGTCAGCCCCGCTGAGACCGATGGCATTGCATCCTCCGGCCTGGAGCATGGCGGTGATATGCTTGCTGCACCATCCGGCATAGACCATCGTCACGATGCGCAGTGCCTCTTCGTCCGTCACCCGTCTTCCTTCCACCATCACGGGCTTTATGCCCATTTCCTTCTGCATCTGACTTGCCATCACTCCGCCTCCATGTACAAGGATCTTCATCCCCGGCATGGCTGCAAAGTCTTTGACGAAATCTTTCAGCAGATCCGGATTGTCAACAACGTTTCCTCCTATCTTTACTATTCTGATCATATCTTTTAATTACATCATTTTGGGTTGGAGATCCTTCGCTTCGCTCAGGATGACAGAGTAAAAACTCAGGATGACTAAAGGTCTTGCAGAATGGCTTTCAGCACAGTCTGGGCCGAAACGACTCTGTTCGCCGCCTCTGCTATGACAATGGACTGCGGACTTTCGATCACGTCGTCAGTCACTATCATGTTTCTGCGTACCGGCAGACAGTGCATGAAAAAGGCATTGTCGGTGAGTGCCATCTTTTCAGCATCCACCGTCCAGCTGCGGTCATAGCATAATATCTTTCCGTAATTATCACCGGTGTATGCCGACCAGTTCTTTGCATATATGAAATCCGCTCCTTCGAACGCCTTGCGCTGGTCGTATTCGATCTTTGCCCTTCCCGTGAATGCCGGATCAAGTTCATATCCTTCAGGGTGGGTGATCACGAATTCATAATCAGTCATGTTGATGCCTTCGGCAAACGAGTTCGGGACTGCCTGAGGCAGAGCCTTGGGATGCGGAGCCCATGTCATCACGATCTTCGGCTTTTCCACCTTCTTGAATTCCTCTATGGTGATCAGGTCGGCAAATGTCTGGAGCGGATGTCTGGTGGCAGCCTCCATGCTGAATACAGGTCTGCCGGAATATTTGATGAACCGGTTGATGATGACCTCTTCGTAGTCATCTGCCTTGCTTTCGAAGCGGGCAAAGGAACGCACGCCGATCACATCGCAATAGCATCCCATCACAGGGATGGCTTCCAGCAGGTGCTCAGGCTTGTCCCCGTCCATGATCACCCCTCTTTCCGTCTCGAGTTTCCATGCTCCCTGATTGACATCCAGCACGATGACATTCATGCCGAGATTCAATGCGGCCTTCTGGGTGCTCAGTCTGGTTCGCAGACTTGAGTTGAAGAATATCATCAGCAGGGTCTTGTTTCTGCCGAGCTCCTGGTCCGCAAACGGGTTTTCCTTTACGTATCTTGCCGCTTCAAGTGCCTTGGTAAGGTCACCGAGCTGTGTTATTGAAGTGAAATGTCTCATCTGTATTTCTTTTTGATTCCGGACCTGAACTTAAACGGTCAGTTCGTGCCATGCTTTGACGAATGCTTCTGCAGTCTGTCTTGAAACAGTAAGCGAAGGGAGCAGACGTATCACCTGAGCTCCTGCTGCTCCTGTGAAGAATCTCTTTTCGAAAAGAAGCCTGTCGCGCAGTCCGACATATTCTTCCTTGAGCTCCAGGCCGATCATAAGTCCTCTGCCTCTGTATTCCTTTACCGCCTTGTCCCGGCTCAAGGCTTCTGCAAAATAGTCTCCAATTCTGGCTGCATTTTCCACAAGGTGCTCGTTTTCAATTATATCCAGGACTGCAAGAGCTGCCGTACAAGCGAGATGATTGCCTCCGAATGTAGTGCCGAGCATGCCGTATGATGCCTTGATCGACGGACTTATCAGCACTCCTCCGATAGGGAAACCATTGCCCATTCCCTTGGCTGTGGTGATTATGTCAGCCCTTACACCATGGTGCTGATGAGCGAAGAAGCGGCCTGTACGGCCATATCCGGACTGTATCTCGTCGAGAATGAGGACGCAGCCATGCCTGTCGCACAGCCTCCGGAGTCCATTAAGAAACTCAGTGGTCGGCTCATATATTCCCGCTACACCCTGGATGCCTTCTATGATCACAGCTGCGAAGTCTCCTTTTGAAAGTTCCCTTTCCACTGCTTCCAGGTCATTCAAAGGGACGAAGACTATGTTGTCTGTCGCATTGAATGCCGACTGTATCTTCGGGTTGTCTGTCGCTGCAACCGCGCCTGAAGTCCTTCCGTGAAACGCCTTTCTGAATGCGAGCACCTTGGCCTTCCCGGTATGGAATGAGGCAACCTTCAATGCGTTCTCATTCGCTTCCGCTCCGCTGTTACAAAGAAAAAGAGAGTAGTCGTCATAGCCGCTTGTCCTTCCGAGTCTGGATGCGAGGTCACGCTGGAGAGAATTCTGGACAGCATTTGAATAGAAGCCGAGCTTTTCGAGCTGGTCCTGCATCATCTTCACATAATGAGGATGGCAATGACCGACAGAAATGACTGCATGACCGCCATAGAGGTCGGTGTATTCCTCTCCATCCTTGTCCCACAGAGTCGTGTCAAGACCGCGTACCGGCTCGATGTCCCACAATTTATATACTTCAAACAGATTCATCTGATATTATTCATTTAAGTTTCGCAAGCGATAAGTTATTGATAGTTCGAAGGGTGGTGGGGCTTGCGAAACTTTTCCCACCGCACTTTCCTTGTTTACGTTACCTCTCTCCTAAATCCTCTCTCTCGGAGAGAGGACTTACTATCGGCCTGATGGCCTCAAAATTTAAGTTTCGCAAGCGATAAGTTATTGATGGTTCGAAGGTTGGTGGGGCTTGCGAAACTTTTCCCACCGCACTTTCCTTGTTTACCTCTCGCCAGGATCCGGTCAGAAAGCAGACGGTTTTAGACGGAGACCTGTGTATTCCGGAAGTCCGAACATGAGATTCATGTTCTGGACCGCCTGACCTGCCGCGCCTTTCACGAGATTGTCAATTGCAGAAGAAATGTGCACATAACCGTCATGCAGTTCCACATGGAGGAGTCCCTTGTTGGTGTTTACGACTTCCTTCATGGATATACCGCTCTCGCTGTGATGCACGAAAGGGGATTCCGCATAATAATCTTCGTACAGCTTCCTGTAATCGGCTTCCGACATTCCTTCGTCAGCCTTGGTATAGACGCTTGCGAAAATACCTCGGGCGAAGTCGCCGCGCAAAGGCACGAAATTCACCTTAGGCTCATCGCAACCGCCGACCCTTGCGAGATTCTGACGTATTTCCGCAAGATGCTGATGCGTGAACAGCTTATAGATCGATATGTTGTCGTTACGATAGCTGAAATGAGTGGTTTCGCCTGGCTTCTTTCCCGCTCCTGTCGATCCGGTGATTGCAGTGACGTGAATCTCGTCTCTGATGAGGCCGTTTGCTGCAAGAGGGAGGG
Organism: Bacteroidales bacterium; assembly: GCA_017472115.1. The sequence continues at coordinate 7,329 of JAFUQW010000118.1, forward strand.
TCGCCAGCTGGATTGCAGTGGCGAAGCATCCCGGATTGGCGACGTCATGTGCTGTGCGTATTTCGTTGCGTGCACTCTCGCAGAGTCCGTAAATGAAATGTCGTCCGGCATAGTTCCCGTCAAGTCTGAAATCGTTGCCGAGGTCAATGATCCTGCACTCCGGCCTGATGTCGTGCGAGTCAACGAACTGGCGGGATATGCCATGTCCGAGACACAGGAACAGTACGTCCGGATCATTCAGTTCCGTGCCGAAGCATAGATCTGTATCTCCAAGAAGATCCCTGTGGACCGCACTCACTGGAGTGCCTGATTCGGAAGTCGTGGTCGCTGCAACCACTTCCACGTCCGGATGATTCAGCAGTATCCTCAGCAGTTCACCTCCGGTGTAGCCTGTTGCGCCGGCTATAGCTGCTTTTATTGTTTTTGCCATATAGATTTCTCCATTCGCTTCGCTCAGTCGAAATGACAGAGCTGTTTCTTCGCTCAGTCGTGACAGAACCGTTTCTTTACTCAGTCGAAATGACAGAGCTATTTATCAATTTTGCCGTTTACGGAATAATATATCTTCAAAGGATTGGCGATGACCTTGGTGAAGCCGATCACATCACGTCCTGTGTAAGATTTGTTGACCTCTCCGTAAGCTCCGAACTTCGAACTCATGAGGTCGTGTGCGCTTGTGCATCCGAGTACGGAGAAATGATATGGCATTAATGCGACCTCCACCTCTCCGGTGACATTCTGCTCGATGCTGTCCATCATGGCTTCCATATCCCTCATCACAGGGTCCAGGTACATTGCTTCATGCATCTGCTGGCCGTACCAACCCGCGATCTGTTCCTTCCAGTAAAGCTGTCCCTTCGTCAGGACATGCTTTTCGAGCAGATGGTGTGCCTTTATTATGATCATAGGAGCTGCCGCCTCAAATCCGACACGTCCCTTGATTCCGATGATGGTGTCTCCGATATGGATGTCACGGCCGATTCCGAACGGTCCCGCTATGTCGCGGACTGCCTTGATCACCTCCACCGGGCTCATCCCGACTCCGTTCAACGATACGGGTTCACCCTTGCGGAAGCCGATCCTGATATGCTCAGGTTCTGTCTTTGTGACCTTTGTAGGATATGCCTCTTCAGGAAGCCAGCCGTCGGACGAGAGAGTCTCTACGCCTCCTATGCTTGTGCCCCAGAGACCCTGATTGATCGAATACTTCGCCTTCTCCCATGAAAAGTCGAAGCCGTGCTTCTGGAGGTAATCGATTTCGTACTGACGTGTGAATCCGTGTTCTCTGACTGGAGCAATGATCTCCACTTCAGGAGACAGAATCTCGAATACGATGTCGAATCTCACCTGGTCGTTTCCGGCTCCGGTGCTGCCATGCGCCACATAGGCCGCTCCGATCTTCCTGACGTGCTCCAGCACTTCAAGAGCCTGAAACACTCTTTCCGAACTTACAGAAAGCGGATATGTCGCATTCTTGAGTATATTGCCGTAGATCAGATACTTTATTCCCTTGCTGTAATATGTACCGACAGCATTCACTGTCGTGTGAGATGCCGCTCCGAGTGACAAGGCACGCTGCTCGATGGCCTTTTCCTCCTCAGGAGAAAAGCCTCCTGTATTCACCATTACCGTATGGACTTCGAGTCCTCTTTCATTCATGAGATATGGGACACAGAACGATGTGTCCCGGCCGCCGCTGAAGGCGAGTACAACCTTGTTGTTCATATATGTTTTCTGTTTTATTATCTGTTTGACTTCTGATCCCCGTCCTTCATGTCGAGAAGTTCAGGGTGTGCCGGATTCATTACTTCTATGTGTTCTGCAGGATCAAAAAGCAATCCTGTACAGAGGCACATCCTGTGTTCGTTGCTTTCCAGAATGGCATAGTTGCGGCATCCCTGGCAGCCTTTCCAGAACTCAGGATCATCGGTGAGGGCTGCGAAAGTGACAGGCCTGAATCCGAGCTCGTAATTCATCTTCATTACGGCAGCCCCTGTCGTGATGCTGAAAATCTTCGCATTAGGGAAGAGTTCGCGGGAAAGCTGGAAGATTCTGGTCTTGATCCTCATAGCGAGGCCTATTCCTCTGAACTTATGTGAGACGATAAGGCCGGAGTTAGCCACATACTGCTTTCCTCCCCAGGTCTCGATATACGAAAATCCGGCAAAGCTTCCGTCTTCGGCTATTGCTATGACCGCCTTGCCTGCTGCCATTTTCTCTGTTATATATTCCGGTGTCCTTCTGGCTATGCCCGTTCCTCTTTCGCGGGCTGACAAAAGAATCTCTTCGCAGATTTCATCTGCATACACTGCGTGGCCTGTATCAGCCACCAATACATCAATTTGCATGGGTGTCTAATCGATTATTTGTTAAGTTGTTCGGGATATGTCCCCAGATATGGGTCTGGATGTCCTAATGGCAAGACAAACCGAGATTGTCAATTGCAATTGGGAGGGATCTGCTTCGAAAGCCCCTCCTAAATTCGGACTAGAAAAGATATGTTTCCCGTTTTTCGCATAATTCTACAAAGTTAGTCAAATATCTGAATTAATTGCTAACTTTGCGATGAAATTGTATAACAGCCATATTTATATGGCATTTTTTCATTCATATTGGCCAAAAAGAAAAAAAATACCCGCTCTGGTGTAGATCCTGAGTATCTGAAGAAGCAGAAGGAATCCCTTGTGCGTCGTCACAGACAGGTGATATACCTGAATGACAGTGAAATGGCTGCCATAAATCATTATTGTGAAACCTTCAGGGTGGGTACGAAATCAGTTCTTTTCCGTGAGGCCATCATGGAAAAGATTCTTTCTCAATTGGATGATAATCATCCGACATTGTTCTGATCCCGGGTTATTTCTCAGCTGCCATAGCTGCATTGTAGCAGTGGCGGCATAAAGGCTCATAGATGTCTGTTTCTCCGAGAACCACGAGCTGGTCACTTTTGGAAAGACGGTGTGAGTGCTGTGCAGGACTGCCGCATTTCACGCAGATGGCATGAACTTTCTGAATATCCTCCGCAACAGCCATAAGGGCAGGCATAGGTCCGAAAGGCTTGCCCATGAAATCGGTGTCAAGACCGGCGATAATGACTCTGATTCCCCGGTTCGCAAGTGTCTGAACTACATCGACAAGGGTGTCGTCAAAGAACTGTGCCTCATCGATACCTACGACTTCTACATCGCTTGAAAGAAGGAGCATGCTTGCAGGAGAATCGATGGGGGTTGAAGGAATGCTGTGTGCATCATGCGAAACGACCTCGTCCTCGGAATATCTGACGTCGATGCATGGCTTGTAGATTTCCACTTTCTGTTTTGCGAACTGGGCTCTCTTCATTCTTCTTATGAGTTCTTCGGTCTTTCCCGAAAACATGGAACCGCAGATTACTTCAATGGAACCTGCTTTTTTTGCACTTTCTAAAAACATTTCCTTACTTTTGTAGTTAATAATATCAGGTCAGATTATGCTCCTTGTAATTAGAGGAACGCAAATATAGTCAATAATTGTATTATGGAAAACAGAGAACAGCAAATTTTATCTGAAATACGTCAGATGATTTCTTCTATACATGCACAGCTGGAAATGCTGGAGGAAAAACTGGAACTGCTGGAGGAAGCTCAGTCGGAGGTCTATGAACCTGCTCAGCCGGAGATTCTTGAGGAAACTCCGGTAGAGATTGTAGAAGAGGCGCCTGTCGAGATAGACATCGAAGATGTTCTGGATGATTTTATCGTGACAGAACCCCTTCCTGAGGGAGAGATCCTGATTGATGCTGCTGCCGCTGTCCTGAAGCCGGCAGTAATAGACACCATGACCAACAGGGAGGCATGGCGTACCGACATTCCCGGATCGGCGGTAAAGGACATTCGCAGCGCAATATCCCTGAATGACAGAATACTTTTCATAAACAGTCTTTTTGATGAGGATCCGATGCTTTTTCAGGCAGTGCTTACGAAGATAAATGCAATGACTGATCTGGATGAAGTGGTGGAATACATCAGGGCTGAGCGTCCGGCGTGGGACATGGAATCAGACGAAGTCTATCGCTTCATGATGGCCGTCCGCCGCAGAATACAATAACCCTTTTTCATCTCGAGCGAAGCGATCCTGTCATCTCGCGCGAAGCCGAGAGATCTAAAAACAACAAACCTATGTCAGGAATATTATACATTGTCCCGACCCCTGTCGGAAATCTGGAAGACATGACCTTCAGAGCTATACGCATTTTGAAGGAAGCGGATCTCATTCTGGCGGAGGATACCCGTACCAGTTCTGTCCTGCTCAAGCATTATGAGATCAAGGGACGTCTCGAATCACACCATAAGTTCAATGAACACAAGACAGCCGCAGTCATAAAGGAGAAGATACTTGCGGGATTGAATGTGGCCCTGATCAGTGACGCAGGTACGCCGGGAATCTCGGATCCCGGATTCCTGCTTGTAAGGACATGTGTGCAGGAAGGCATAGAAGTCCAGACGCTTCCCGGTGCCACGGCATTCGTTCCGGCCTTGGTGTCTTCCGGCTATCCGTGCGACAGGTTCTGTTTCGAGGGCTTTCTGCCTCAGAAGAAGGGCCGTCAGACGAGGTTGACCGAACTGTCGGAAGAGACAAGAACCATGATATTCTATGAGTCTCCATACCGTCTGGTCAAGACACTCGAGCAGTTTGCGGAATTCTTCGGGCCTGACCGTGAATGTTCCGTTGCACGTGAAATATCCAAGAAGTTTGAGGAGCACAGGAGGGGAACGCTTGTCGATGTGGCTGCATGGTATAGGGAACATGAACCGAAGGGCGAGATTGTGATCATCGTGGCAGGTGCTCCGGAGATGAAAAAAAAGAAAAAACATTAAAAAAAAGAAAAATCTGCAAGGGTGTGACGAAATTCCGGTACCATATATATAGATCTTGATTATATTTGAATCGAAATATTATTCGTGATTTTTTTTCAGACATCTGATTTTCTGTCAGGTGTCTGTTTTTCTTGATTTGAGTGATGATGAAGATGAAAGATAAGAAGTCAGGGCTGTCGGAATCCTTTGTGACAGGAGTAATTGCCATAGTCTTTCTGCTTGTGGGATTTCAGACAGCCCTTTTCATTCATAGGGCTGCTGTAATGAAGATAGTCAGCAACCGTGACGAACCTGATACTGTTTATGTGTATGAAACGGACAGGATTGCCGTCACGTCGGATTCGCCGTCGCAGTCTGTGGTGAGAAAAAGCTCAGTTCATTCTCCGGCAGCGGAATCTGTGAGAAGAAATCTATCTCGAAAGAGAGTCGAGAATTTCATGTTCGATCCCAATACGGTTACGGTTGATGATCTGTGCCGTCTTGGGTTTTCCCTGAAACAGGCACAGGCCATAGACAATTATCGCAGAAAAGGCGGACGCTTCAGACGTAAAGCCGACTTTGCCGAATCCTTTGTGGTCTCTGACAGCATATACAGGAGACTGGAACCTTATATTGATATTCCTCTGACTGATCTGAATGTGGCGGACTCCTCAGCTTTCGATGCCCTGCCCGGCATTGGAGGATGGTTCGCCTCGAAGATCATAGAACACAGAACTGCTCTCGGAGGCTTTTCCTATAAGGAGCAGCTGATGGATATATACAGGTTTGATGAAGAAAAATTCAAGGCTCTGGAGGATCTTGTGACTGTAGGACCTGAAAATGTCAATCCATATCCGTTATGGAATCTTCCGGCAGACTCTCTGCGTCACCATCCTTATATAAGGAATTATGAGGCGGCCCGTTCCATAGTCCTTTTCCGTGAAAATACCCCTAAGTCCCGATGGACGGTAGCCGATCTGGCATCGGCGGGAATACTTTCCCCTGATGATGCTTCCCGGCTTTCCCGTTGTGCCATCGCTGCTCCGTGAAAATCAGTTGAATGAAACTTCAGATATTATACTCTTTATATTAATTTTTTATCTATTTTTGTTATGCCTAAGATTTTTGAATATTTCGGTCTTGTCTTTTTCTTTTATTCTAATGAGCATGAGCCGATTCATGTGCATGTAATGCATGGTGCATGTCAATTGATTTTTGAATTGATATACGAAGACGGAGAATTAAAGAAATTGAGGCAAAGACCGGCAAAAGGTTATCCTGTATTGAATACAGGTGAGGCGAAAACTGCAGAAGATTTTATAAAAGCCTACGCTTCTCAGGTCGTGGGGAAATGGGTTGATTACTTTATAATGAAAAAGAAGGTTGTATGCACGGAAATCAAGACAAGAATTTAGATGTCAGTATTGTTAAGGCAGAATATGTCTGCGGACTGACCTTAAGACTCTTTTTCAGTGATGATGTCGAAAGAATTATTGATTTCAGTGATTTCTTCGCTTCCACACCACATCCGCAACACGACAAATATTCAATTCCGTCAAATTTTCGAGAGTTCAGACTTGAGGCGGGTAATGTGGTATGGGGAGACGATTGGGATCTGATATTTCCTGTTGAGAATCTGTATAGAGGCTGTCTGTAGAATTGAGAAACTGTTTGATTTTTTCTATGAAAAATGAGAAAAGGCTGACATCAAAGTTGATTGACTTTGGTCAGCCTTTTCGATTATTCCTGTGCGTTGAGGAGAGCCTCTCTGATCTTGGCTTCGATCTCTTCGCAAAGTTCGATGTTGTCTGTGAGGAGTGCCTTGACGGCTTCGCGTCCCTGAGCAAGCTTGCTGTCTCCGTAACTGAACCATGAGCCGCTCTTCTTGATCACATCATATTCAACTCCAAGGTCGATCACTTCACCGACATGCGAGATGCCTTCACCGAATACGATGTCGAACTCGGCTTTCTTGAATGGGGGAGCCATCTTGTTCTTTACGATCTTCACCTTTGTGCGGTTTCCGAGAGCCTCATCTCCATCCTTGATCTGTGTGGTACGGCGTACATCGACACGTACGGATGCATAGAACTTGAGTGCGTTACCTCCGGTGGTGGTCTCAGGATTGCCGAACATGACGCCTATCTTGTCACGAAGCTGGTTGATGAAGATGCAGCATGTGTTGGTCCTGCTGATGTTTGCGGTAAGCTTCCTGAGCGCCTGACTCATAAGCCTTGCATGAAGTCCCATCTTGGAGTCACCCATCTCGCCCTCTATTTCGGCCTTAGGCGTGAGCGCCGCCACAGAGTCGATCACGATGATGTCTATTGCACCTGACCGTATCAGGTTGTCTGCAATTTCGAGAGCCTGTTCCCCGTTGTCAGGCTGGGATATGAGCAGAGTCTCAAGATCGACTCCGAGGTTTTTTGCGTAAGTACGGTCAAACGCATGTTCGGCATCGATGATGGCGGCAATTCCGCCGTTCTTCTGTGCCTGGGCGATCGCGTGGATCGCGAGAGTGGTCTTACCGCTGGATTCCGGTCCGTAGATCTCGATGATTCTTCCGCGAGGGTATCCGCCTATGCCGAGTGCGGCATCAAGGGCAATCGAGCCGCTCGGAATGACCGAAACGTCCCATTTTGGCTGATCTCCTAACTTCATGATCGTACCTTTGCCATAGTCTTTCTCAATCTTGTCAATCGTCGCCTGCAATGCCTTGAGTTTCGCAGCATTGATCTCGGTACTTCCCTGTACTTCTTCTTTAGCCATAAATGTTAAATTTTTAAAAAGTTACTTTGCCGGAACTCTTCCGACAACTGAGCAAATGTAATGAAAAAAGGTGACAGTACGTATATCTTGATGTCTTTTTTTCTTGATTTATGTATCTCCTTGTTTCATCTGCAAAATTACGGGGTATATGTGCTAAACTAAAGCACAAGTGACGTGTTTTTGCCGGCATCTTCCTTTTTTTCTGAAAAATATTTAAATTTGCTTTTTATAAATATGTTTAACTTTCGCAAGTCTCACTATTTTATTACTTGCGAAACTTGAGTAAAAATTGGAAAACGGATAAGATGAAAGAAAGACTGCTTGGAAAGAATCTCGATGAACTCAAGAAACTTGTGTCGGAAGAAGGTCTGCCCGGGTTTACCGCAAGGCAGATAGCTCAGTGGCTTTATGTGAAGAAGGTGCGTACTATCGATGAAATGACCAATCTGTCCAAAGCCGCACGTGCTTCTCTTTCGGAAAGATATGAGGTCGGACTCAGCGGGTATGCAGGTATTCAGATTTCGACAGACGGTACCAAGAAGTATCTCTTCCCGGTGAAATGTTCCCATAGGAGCGGACTGAATGTAGTGGATGACAATATGGAGGAGGGAGCTGTCGAGGCCGTCATGATTCCGGATGACGACCGTGCCACTCTCTGTGTGTCTTCCCAGTCGGGATGCCGCATGGGATGCAAGTTCTGTATGACCGGTCGTCAGGGTTTTCACGGTCATCTGTCCGCGGCAGACATAATTTCCCAGTTCATAGCGGTTGACGAGTCGGACAGGCTTACAAACGCTGTGTTCATGGGGATGGGCGAACCTCTTGACAATTATGAGAATGTAATGCGTGCGATTGAGATCCTGACGGCTGAGTGGGGATTTGCGTGGAGTCCCAAGAGAATCACGGTCTCTACCATCGGAGTTCTTCCGAATCTCAAGCGTTTCCTCGAAGAAAGCCGTTGCCATCTGGCAGTCAGCCTGCACGATCCTTTCGGACCAGAGAGGCTCACCATGATGCCGGTGCAGGGGCCGTGGCCGATCCAGGAAGTGATAGACCTCATAAAGCAGTATGATTTCACGGGGCAGAGGCGTGTCAGTTTCGAATATACGATGTTTGCGGGATTCAATGATACGAAGAATCATGCGGATGCGCTGATAAGGATGTTGAGGGGATTGGAATGCCGTATGAACCTGATCCGCTTCCATAAGATCCCGGATTTCCCATATGAGACATCTCCGGGCGTGATTATTGAGAATTTCAAGCAGCGTCTCAACAATGCCGGTATAACTACGACACTGCGTGCCTCGAGAGGGGAGGACATACTTGCGGCATGCGGCATGCTGGCCGGTGAGCACGCTAAGAACAAAGCATGAGAACGGAATAAGGATATTATATGAAAAGGTTGGCATCAGTCATAATGCTTGTGGTCGTGCTTCTCGCAGGAAGTGCGGGAGCACATGCTCAGGGAATCAACCCCAAGGCTGATTCGTCGGCTGTCGCAAAGATGCGTCAGCGCATGGCAGAGATCAGAAAGCATCGTCCTACGGTGGCTCTGGTTCTCAGCGGCGGTGGAGCCAAAGGAGCTGCACATATAGGCGTGATAGAACATATTGAATCGTTGGGTATTCCTGTTGACATAGTGCTTGGAACCAGCATGGGAGGACTTATAGGAGGTCTCTATGCTTTGGGATATACGACAGAGGAAATGGATTCCCTGGTCAGGAACATGGACTGGGGCTGGGTGTTCAGCGACAGGCTTTCCCGCGAGTACATATCCTATACGGACATGAAGTATAAGGAGAGGTACATGCTGTCGATACCTTTCTATTATGAAAGAGACTATTACAAGATGAAGCTCGCAGATGAGTATCGTTTCGATGAAATGGACCGTCTGGATGTACTTCATATCGGTGCCGATAATGACCAGGGACCGGAATTTCTCAAGAACAATCTGCTTGGAAGTCTTCCTTCGGGTTATATTTACGGCCAGAATGTAAGCAATCTGATTAGTTCGCTTACGATAGGTTATCAGGATTCCATTGATTTTCAACAGCTTCCTATACCATATGTCTGTGTCGCTACGGATATGGTGTCAGGAAAGGCAAAGATATGGCACAGCGGAAAGATGAATACCGCCATGCGTTCTACGATGTCGATCCCCGGTATCTTCGCTCCTGTAAGGACGGAGGGAATGGTGCTGGTTGATGGCGGCATGAGGGATAACTATCCGACCACACTTGCGCGTGAGATGGGGGCGGACATAATAATCGGAGTCGATCTTTCCCAGAAGCAGAGGACGTATGTGCAGGTCAACAACATAGGTGATATTCTCGGGCAGGGCATAGATATGCTCGGAAGAGATGCTTTCGAAAAGAATGTGAATGTGCCGGACGTGAAGATCAAGCCTCATCTGCCTGAATTCAATATGCTGAGCTTCACTCCTACAGCTATCGATACCATCATTGTAAGAGGAAGGGAGGCGGCCATGGCTCAGGATTCGCTGCTGAGGGATGTGGCTGCAAGAACTTCAGGGAAGTATGTCTCGCCGCCGAAGAAGAAGGCATATGATTTTCATGCTGACTCTCTCGTCATAGCAGATGTGGAGATTCGTGGGGTGCTCCCTCGCGAACAGGCCCTGCTTATGGACAGGCTTCACCTGAAGTTCGGCCAGAAGATCAGCAGGAACGACCTTGATCATATCGTGGCACAGATATACGGTACTCAGGCGTATGACTTCGTCACATACGAACTGCTCGGCGACAGCGAACCTTTCAAGCTGGTGCTCAACTGCAAGAAAGGTCCTGTGCATCAGTTCGGACTTGGTGTCAGGGCCGATACAGAAGAAATAGTATCAGTCCTGATCAATCTTGGAATAAATTCGCACAGGCTCTACGGACACACATACGATCTTACAGGCAAGATAAGTGCAAATCCTTATCTTCAGCTGAAATGGTCATACGATGTGCCGAAGATACCTACCTTGAATGCGACTGCTTCTGTGCGCTGGACGGACATGAGCATGCTCAATTTCGGTACCAACAGGTTGAGCCTCAGTTTCCTGCATGCGAGCCAGGAACTGTATATGTCCAACATCAAGTGGAACTGGTTCGACATAAAGGCCGGAATCAGGAACGACATCTTTGACATCAGGAATGTCAAGGCAGAGCAGATCCTTGGAGATTATGATTTCAGCCAGCTTGCCAATGATTTCGTCTCTTTGATGGCCGATGCGCGTTCCGATACCTTTGATGACGGATATTTTCCGACCAAAGGCTTTACTGTAGGACTCGGATATAAGTGGACTTTTGCCGGATTTCCGAAGAATATACATAATTTCCATACAGTTACGGCCGATGCGAAGGTTGTGGCACCTATAGGAAGCAGATTCGCACTGATCCCTTATCTGAATGCACGTATGCTTTTCGGACAGGATGTACCTGTCGCATATTTCAATGCTTTAGGGGGATCACTTGCAGGAAGGTATGTCGATCAGCAGATTCCTTTCATCGGAATAACCAATCTTTCGGCAATGAAGAACATTCTGACCGTTTTCGGCATGGATATGAGGGTGCGTCTTGCGCGTAACCACTATCTGACCGGAATCGTCAACTATGCCCGGGACTGCGACAGTTTCATCGGGTATGGCAAAGGTCTGGGTTATTTCGGAGCCGGTATTGAATATGCTTTCGACACTATCTTCGGTCCTATAAAAGGCAATTTACATTGGTCGAACATAACGAACAAGGTCGGAGTATATCTGAGCGCAGGATTTGATTTTTGATGTATGCAAGGAAAGGGTGAGGAAATCGGCAAGGTCCTGGACCGGCTCAGGAGGCAGTGCTCCAGGAGGGAGTATTGCAGTTCTGACATATTGAGGAAAGCTGCCGAAGCATTGGGAAAAGATTCCGATGCCGCTTCAGAGGTGTTACGTGTCCTTGTTGAAGAAAGATATGTTGACGATCTGAGGTATGCTTCCGCCTTTGCGCGTGACAAGTCATCGATTGCAGGTTGGGGCGAAGTCAAGATAAGATATATGCTTTCCGCCAAAGGCGTTGCTAAGAAAGTGATAGATGAGGCTCTTCAGGAAATAGATCGTCCTAAGGCGGACATGCGGCTTGAAAAGCTTCTTGAAAATAAATGGAAGACGTTGAAGAATGATCCTCAAGGGAAGTTCAAGCTTATAAGGTTTGCGCTTGGAAGGGGGTACGGATATGAATACGTCAGCAGTTATATAAAAGGAATGGGAATATGACAGATTATAGAAAACTTACGGCTGCGGAAATAGAGCAGCTTAAGACACAGATGTGTACTGCATCAGACTGGAATTCGGTGGATGTGGCAACTGATTTTTCTGCCGATTATGTCAGGTCGGCGAGATTTTCGGGTTATGTGAAGATAGGTTCATTTTCAAAGGAATTTGCTCTTCCGGGCGGAATGATGAAACATTCAGGCCTTTATCACGTCACACTTCACAATGTGACGGTAGGTGATGACTGCTGCATAGAGAATGTCAAGAATTACATAGCCAACTATGAGATAGGAGACGGTACCTTCATCGAGAATGTCGATATCATTCTCACTGACGGCAGGACTTCTTTCGGAAACGGTGTAGAGGTTGCTGTGCTTAGTGAAACCGGAGGACGTGAGGTGATGATCTATGACAGGCTTACGGCTCAGACGGCATATGTCATGGCGCTCTACAGACATCGTCCCGAGATGATTTCAAAGCTTCGTGAAGCTGTGGGCCGTTATGTGGAGAACGTCACATCTTCCATCGGCCGTATAGGCAGGAATGTCACCATTGTTGACGCCGGCTATATCAAGAACGTGAAGATAGGGGACAACTGCAAGATCGAGGGTTCCTCACGTCTGAAGAACGGAAGCATCAACAGTAACGATGATGCTCCCGTACATATCGGAGTGAATGTCATCGGAGACGATTTCATCATTTCAAGCGGTTCGAGTATAGAGGACGGCGTTACGTTTTCACGTTGCTTCATAGGTCAGGCGTGCCGTCTCGGGCATAATTATTCTGCTACCGATTCACTGTTTTTCAGTAACTGTCAGGGAGAGAACGGTGAGGCATGCGCCATCTTTGCGGGACCATATACAGTGACGCATCATAAGTCAACGCTTCTGATCGCCGGAATGTTCTCTTTCATGAATGCCGGCTCGGGCTCTAACCAGTCAAATCATATGTACAAGTTAGGACCGATTCATCAGGGAATTATGGAAAGGGGAGCAAAGACGGCATCGGATTCATATATCCTGTGGCCGGCCAAGGTCGGGGCTTTCTCTCTTGTGATGGGACGTCATGTCAGCCATCAGGACACTTCCAACCTTCCTTTCGCATATCTGATAGAGCAGCAGAACACTTCCTTCATCATGCCGGGAGCGAATCTCAAGAGTGTCGGTACGATCCGTGATGCCAGGAAGTGGCCCGGCCGTGACGGAAGAAAGGATCCAGACAAGCTTGACATGATCAACTACAATCTTCTGAGTCCATACACCATCCAGAAGATGCTGAACGGAATTGAGATTCTGAAGAATCTCCGCAAGGTCTCAGGAGAGAATTCGGATGCATATACTTATCAGAGCGGAAAGATCAAGAATTCATCTCTGAAGAACGGCCTGAAGTATTACGGTATGGCCATAGATAAATTCCTTGGCAATTCGCTGATTACCAGGATAATGAATTCGGAGTTTTCGGATATCGACGGCTTGAGGAAGGCTTTTGAACCGCGTTCCGCATATGGGGAAGGGGATTGGGTGGACATATCCGGCATGATCGCTCCGAAGAAGGCGGTTTCCGATCTTCTTGACGACATCGAAAACGGAATCCTGACTGATATGGATGAAATAAATGCCCGTTTTGCTTATATACATTCTGAATATTATAATTATGAGTGGCGTTGGGCTTACAGGATTATTCGTGAATACTACGGTGTGGATCTCGCAGTCGTGACTGTGGAAAAGCTTAGCGAACTTGTCAGCAAGTGGAAGAAGTCAGTTGTCGATCTGGATAATATGATTTATGAAGATGCCCGTAAGGAATTCTCCCTCAATGCCATGACGAGTTTCGGAGCCGATGGCGACGAGGCTCAGAGAAAGGAGGACTTCATGCAGGTTCGCGGTTCTTTCTTCGAAGCCGATCCGTTCGTGATGTCAGTTAAGGAGCATATACGTGTCAAGTCGGAACTTGGGGACAGGGTGCTGGAGATACTGCATCGACTGTAAAAATAATGTCAAAAAAATAACTATCTTCGCGCAGCGAAACGAATAAAGACAACATAAAATGGAAGCAATTGTAAAGACCGATTTTAATTTCCCGGGCCAGACAGCCCATTACGTAGGAAAAGTACGTGACGTTTACAGCATCGGCGACGACTATCTCGTTATGGTGGTTTCAGACCGAATCTCTGCATTTGATGTGGTACTTCCAAAGGGCATCCCTTTCAAAGGCCAGGTACTCAACCAGATTGCAGCAAAATTTCTCGATGCCACGACAGACATCCTTCCTAACTGGAAGATAGCCGTTCCTGACCCGATGGTCACAGTCGGTCACAAATGCGAGCCATTCAAGGTGGAGATGGTCATCCGCGGGTACCTCTCAGGCCATGCATGGAGAGAGTACAAAGCAGGAAAGCGCACTATCTGCGGAGTGGAGATGCCGGAAGGAATGGTGGAGAACCAGAAATTCCCACAGCCTGTCATCACCCCTACTACAAAGGCTGCTGAGGGACATGACGAAGATATCTCCAAGGAAGAAATCATAGCGCAGGGCATCGTCAGCCGCGAAGACTACGAGCAGCTCGAAGCATACACAAGGGCCATCTTCCAGAGAGGAACCGAGATTGCCGCAAAGATGGGCCTCATCCTCGTCGATACCAAATATGAATTCGGAAAGAAAGACGGCAAGATCTATCTGATGGACGAGATCCATACACCTGACTCATCAAGATACTTCTACTCGGAAGGCTATGAAGAGCGCCTTGCAAAAGGAGAAAAGCAGAAGCAGCTCTCGAAGGAGTTTGTACGCGAGTGGCTCATGGCCAACGGCTTCCAGGGTCAGGAAGGTCAGCAGGTTCCGGAGATGACCGAGGACATCGTCAATGGAATCACAGACCGCTACATCGAACTTTACGAGAACATCACCGGAGACAAGTTCGAAAAGGCAGAGGGCACGGACATCCTCGCACGCATCGAGAAGAATGTCACCGAGTGCCTCAACACACTGTAATCCGTACTTTTCATAAATATTTCAGGGCGGCCCGTCGGGTCGCCCTGATTGTAGTTTCTATTCGTAGTCGGTGAGTTTGAGGCGGTATTTGTTGCTGCCGAGATTGCAGAAATATTTATAATCCAGAGCCTCTTCCTTGTCATCCTGAGCTTCTCCCTTGTCATCCTGAGCTTCAGCGAAGGATCTTTTCCCCAATGCCCTCCTGATGCCGCTCTCTCTGTCGATCATGAATGTCACCGGCTCCTTGTGCCCCTCAAGCGAGAATCCAAGCTGCTCGTAAACACTTCCCTCCGACCATTCCAGGTCTGCGTAGCTCATTATGTCATCTGGTTCCACTTCCTTGATGAAGTGCTTGAGCATCTTGCCCATGCCGCCGTTGATCCTCACGTCCGGGAGTGATGCGTATCTCGTCCATTCGTATGATCTGATGGTCTTGTCACCCTTCTTCCATTTCCTTGCGTTCGAGAACTCGGCTACGGCCACAAGGGTTCCGGGCTGTATCAATCCTGATGCTCTATGACCTGTGTGTCTTTTCAGGAAGAGTCCGTACCGGTATCTGCAGGCAGCATCACCATAACTGTGGCTGGCATTGAGAAATTCTTCGGCTTCTGCCTTCCCGATCCTGCGTACTTCGCAGTTGCGGGCATATACCGGGAAGAAGTTCTCGAGGTGGGCCAGAAGTCTTTTCCCTGTCATTTCCTTTTGAGCCGTCCATCTATCTTCCGTGATCACGACAGGATGTCGCCTCTCTGACCTGACGATTTCCTCTATGGCAGATCTGAGATCGTCAGACTGCTTTTCTGCTTCTTCAAGAGTTACTGCGGTGATTTCGACAGGCAGGATGATTCTCTCGCTGCCCTCTTTCATCTCTACCCTTATGATGCAGCTTCCACATACTTCTCCTGCGGTATGGCGGAAACCGTTTGCGGTCAGAAAATCATATATCTCATCTCTAAGCATGACGCAAATTTACGAAAAATCCGGTAATATGAGCGTGCAACGTAAAGTTCTGAGCAACAGTGGTTTAATCCCTTGGCTCGCATTCCTTGCCATGCGAGCCAAACTGTTATTGTGCTGATGTTCAGTTTGTTGCGTGTCACGCTTCGGGAACTTGCTGTCCTGTCTGACGCAGACTTGTTTGCAGGATTATTGCTATTTTTGCGTGTCCAAGCAGAATAATATGGCAGAAGCAGACGAAATTCGGAAAGAGACGGCCTCTGAAGAAGGGCCGCAGATGGCGCAGTCGGGGATTCATGCAGGATTCCCGTCTCCGGCCACGGATTATATGACTCAGGCGATAGACCTGAACAAGGAACTGGTGAAACATCCGGCAGCGACCTTCTACGGCAGGGTAGTAGGGGATTCCATGATAAACGACGGAGTGGATGAAGGTGATATTCTTGTGATTGACAGGGCGTTGGAGCCAAAGGATGGGGATATGGCCGTATGTTTTGTCGATGGGGAATTCACACTCAAGAGACTGAAATTCACGGATGACGGACTCAGACTTGTCCCGGCCAATCCGAAATACCCCGTCATAGATGTCACGGAAGGTGTGGACTTCCGGATGTGGGGTGTTGTGACATATATAATAAAGCGGGTCAGGTAAATCGCCAAGGATTATGTACGCATTGGTTGACTGCAATAATTTCTTCGTTTCCTGCGAAAGGGTATTCCGTCCGGATCTGGAAGGGAAGGCTGTGGTCGTACTGTCCAACAACGACGGGTGTGTTGTGTCCAGAAGCAATGAGAGCAAGGCTATGGGTATAAAGATGTGCACTCCCTTCTATCAGGTAAAACATTACGTTGACGAGGGCCTTCTGACTGCATGCTCATCCAATTATGCCTTGTATGGCGATCTGTCAGGCAGAGTGATGTCGATTCTTGCCGATGCGGCTCCGCATATCGAGATATATTCCATTGACGAGGCCTTCATGCACCTTGACGGCATCAGACCGGCTGATGTACCGGAATTCTGCCGCAGACTTGTGGAGAAGATAAGAAGGTGGGTAGGGGTGCCGGTCAGCATCGGAGTGGCGCCTACCAAGACTTTAGCCAAGATAGCCAGTCATTTCGCTAAGACATATAAAGGATATAAGGGAGTATGCATGATGGAAACGGATGCCAAACGTCTTAAGGCTCTGGAGCTTACTCCGATAGATGACGTCTGGGGAATAGGGCGCAGGCTTGCCCCCAAGATGCGTGAGTGGGGGATAGCTACGTCCCTGGACTTCACCCTCAGATCCAAGGAGTGGGTGGCTGACAAGTTGGGAATTAACGGACTGCGTACATGGGAGGAACTCAGGGGCACACCTTGCGTCGAGGAAGAGACGGAAGAAAGACGCAAGTCGATATGCACATCCCGTTCATTTGCCGATATGATCGAGGATGAGCAGGAACTGTCCTTGAGAGTTTCTGATTTCGCTGCTATGTGTGCAAAGAAGCTGCGGGAAGAAGGCTCTGCGGCATGCGATGTCACCACTTTCATCTATACCAACCGTTTCCGCGAGGATATGGCTCAGTATTTCCCTTCTGCCACGGTGAGGCTACCGGTAGCTGCCAGCAGTACTCAGGAAATCGTAGGAGCAGCCTTGAAGGCATTCAGGGCGGTCTATCGCAAGGGATATAAATACAAGAAGGCGGGAGTGACAGTGAGCGGTATCGTGCCCGAAGATGCGATCCAGACGGCTATGTTCGATTTCGATGATGAACTGCGACGCAGACAGGATTCTTTGTCGGAGGTGATGGATCATGTGAACTGCTCCGGTTCGCCATCCTTGCTGAGACTTGCCTCACAGCGCCCCGGACATTATGCCGACGGAATCCGCAGCTATTTCAGGTCAAGACTTTATACGACTTCCATGGATGATATAATAGAGGTGCACTGACATATGCCGGTGCTCCTCATCTCTTATCTCTGTTCTGTCAGCCCCATCTGCCGGATGACTTCCCTCGCTTGAAGAGGATTGTCCGTGGTCAGCTGGTCAACCCCTTTCTCTATCATCCTGACCATCAGGCTGTCCTTGTTGACGGTCCATGTGTTGACGCTCATTCCTTCTTCCTTGGCCTCTTCTATCCATTTGCCGTTCAAGGTCAATATGGCGTGGTTGTAGTCGATGCCTGAAATCCCGGCTTCCCTGACTTTGGAAGGCTTCTTGTCTCCGTTCAGATATTGGACGGTGAATCCGGGAAGCTTCCGGGCAAGTCTCTCGCACATGTGGAAGCTGAATGATATGAACATGACCCTTTCCGGATCAAGAAGTCCATGCTCCTCAAGTTTTGCTATGGTCAGATCGACGAACGTATCTTCTATCTCGGCTGTCGAATGGGTCTTGAGCTCATACACAAGCATGGTTTCGGGATATTTCTTTCCTTGTTCGAGATATTCGTCGATCGTCGGAATAGGCTCACCGTTTTCGAGACGGAAATATGTGAAGGCTTCATAAGGATGCTTCTCGATCTTCTTTCCTTCGACGTCACTGTCGTGAAAGATGACGAGAACGCTGTCCTTGGTCATGTTCACGTCGAATTCGCTGCCCCAGAAACCGGCTTCCTGAGCGCATCTCAGGGCTGCGATGGAGTTCCTCGCGTATCCGGCTTCTTCGCAGTTCCAGAAGCCTCGATGTGCTACTACCGATACTTTATGTTCTTTGTCCATGTCCTTTTTCCTGCGGGCTTCACCCGTTGAAGGAAGAAGCATCAGGCATGCCATGGCGAGGATTGTGAGTCTGTATTTCATTGTCATGATATGTGGTTTATTGGTCATACTGTTGTACAAATGTAATTATTTTATAGCTGTTTCAGCAAAAAAACTTAACTTTGCCAAGTTGTGCCTTCTTCGGAGGTGCATGGAAATGTGATAATTCAATAAAGACATAACATTATGGTAAAAGTAAATCTGAGCGGCTGCAGCTCATTCGTAAATGATGCAGACTACAAGGCTTATGTAGAGAAATCACTTGCAGCTCTTGATGTCCTTGAGAATGGTACAGGAGCAGGTAACGACTTCCTCGGCTGGAAACATCTCCCGTCTGAAACACTCAACGGCACCCTCGTGGCAGAGTGTGAGGCAGTTAGGGATGCATGGGCGGCAAAGAACGTGGATCTCGTTGTAGTGATCGGAATCGGCGGCTCATATCTTGGTGCAAAATGTGCACTCGAGGCTCTCTCACATCAGTTTGCAAAGCAGCTCAAGAACAAGGGCAATGCTCCTGAGATCGTTTTCGCAGGACAGAACCTTTCGGAAGAGTATATGTGCGAGCTCATGGATCTCGTGAAGGAGAGAAATGCAGCTTGTGTAGTGATATCCAAATCAGGTACTACCACAGAGCCTGCAGTGGCTTTCCGTCTCGTGAAGAAATATCTTGAGGATACATACGGAAAGGCTGAGGCTGCAGAGCGTATCGTGGCTGTGACCGACAAGGCACGCGGTGCCCTCAAGGGACTCGCGACCCAGGAAGGCTACAAGACATTCGTCATCGAGGACAATGTGGGAGGACGTTTCTCTGTCCTCACTCCGGTAGGTATCCTTCCTATCGTGCTTGCAGGTTTCGACATGAATGCAATGCTCCAGGGCGCTCTTGAGATGGAAGAAGCTTGCGCAAAGAAGTGCGAGTGCAACCCTGCAGTGCAGTATGCGGCTATGCGTAACGCCCTCTATGCACAGGGCAAGAAGATAGAGATCCTCGTGGCATACAACCCTAAGCTCACATTCCTCGGCGAGTGGTGGAAGCAGCTCTACGGCGAGTCTGAAGGCAAGAACGGCCTCGGAATCTTCCCTGCGTCAGTAAACTTCACAACCGACCTTCACTCTATGGGTCAGTATATCCAGGACGGAGAGCGTACCCTCATGGAGACAGTCGTCACAGTAGAGAAGAGCAACCGCTCTATGCTCATCGAGAACGACCCTCAGAACCTCGACGGACTCAATTTCCTCACAGGTAAGCATGTTGAGGAGTGCAATGCGATGGCAGAGCTCGGAACAAAGCTTGCTCACATCGACGGCGGCGTACCTCAGATCTCGCTCTCTATCGAGTGCGTGAACGAGTACAACCTCGGAGCTCTCTTCTATTTCTTCGAGAAGGCCTGCGGCATCAGCGGCTATGTCCTCGGTGTCAATCCGTTCGACCAGCCTGGCGTCGAGGCCTACAAGAAGAATATGTTCGCCCTCCTCGGCAAGCCTGGCTACGAGGAAATGGCAGAGGCCCTCAAGGCAAGACTCTAATTTTACAATGCCCCTTTGGGGATTTGGCACACCCTTTGCAAATACTCTAAACCGGTTAGTTTAGTTGTTATTTAGGGTTATAGTTCAACCGGGCGGTCAGACAAGGTTCTGACCGCCCGGTTTGATTTTATGCTCAGTACCCCAAATCTCCGCTTGCTAAATTGCGGAAAAAACATAACTTTGCATCGGAAAGATCAGCAGGGCTTGAAATATTGAAAACATAATTTGTTTTCTTATCATCGTATTCTGAAAATCGCCATTATTTCAACGGTTACGGATGATAAGGAAAACCGCACTCATACGGGTGCGGGCTTTCTTATCGTAACCGTGGGCGTTTGGCGATGCCTCAGAAAACAATAAGCAAGCCCGCACCTTTTCTTTGTGACAGCAGCAAGGATTATTTTGATGGTCACTAGTCAAAGATAATAGTATTAATAATGATATGGAAACAATGATTCCCGAGAGTAATTTCTCTTATGCAGACATACCATCAGATGGTATTCAGCAACAGTATTCTGATACGTGTGCCATCAAGTCACAGCAAATTATTTTGAATGAATTTGGCATTCCTGTTACAGAAGATCAATTGGTACAGTATTCATATGAAAGAGGGTGGTATCAAGGTGACGGAACCGGTACTACGTTCGAAGATGTGGGTAATTTGCTTGAAGAGGCAAATATTCCTTGTACCCGTCAGGAAAATGCAAATGTCTTTAATGTCGTAAGTGAACTTTCTCAGGGTCATAAAGTGATTGTTGCTGTTGATTCAGGAGAGTTGTGGGGCAATAAGTTTAGTGCATGGTGTAATGATTTCTTCAATGGAGATACTCCTGACCATGCATTGATTGTCAGTGGTATTGATACCTCAGATCCAGAAAATATACAGGTTATTGTTACTGATCCTGGAAACGGTGACTATCATAAGTCGTATCCATTGGATCAGTTTATGGATGCGTGGTCAGATGCTAGTTGTTATATGGTTTCTACTGATGTTGCAGTTCCTGATGTGGTATATGGAATGCAGAATTTTAACTATGATTCGGGACATTTGGATCTGATAGGTGGCATGGGCTATAACGATTTCCAGATTTTCAATGATTTGAGTTATGGATTGCCTGTCTTTGCATTGAATGATATGGGTATGTATGATTTCCCTGTATCATCTCTTATGGATGCTTATTGGGGCGTGGCAAATAATGACATTATGTTTGGAGATATATTCTCTGGCTATGCGTTCAATGACTATCTGGATGTAGATGTAGCGACGCAAATGATGCATAATACATATGATAGAGGATTTGATCAGATTGATTTTAATTCTTACTATATGGCAAATCCTGAAATGTATCCGATGATCGGTCCGGATATGAACTTTATTGATCCTATCAGTAATGTGGATTATAATGAATTCTTGAATGGTTCTATTGATTACTTCTGTAGTATCGGTGATTATAATTCTGCCGCATATTGTCAACAGCAACAAATGATGTTGGATTTTTGCGATTCTCATGATATTGATTTCTATTCTGCATTTATGTCCTAAGCTATGAGTAAGCAAATAAACGATAATATAATTCGATTTAATGCTTTGTTGAAGAAGGTTACTCCTGTTCTTAAAAGTCATCATAAAGAAAGTGATATAGAACAGCTGTCAAAAATGATGGACAGTGTTTCTTCGGATTCTGTTTCTGTTTTAGTGTGCGGTGAGTTTAAAAGAGGAAAATCGTCTTTTATTAATGCCTTTTTAGGAGAAGAATTATGTCCTACTGATGCTGGAATCGCGACTTCAGTGGTATCAATCATAAAATATGGACAAGAACGTCGGGTTACAAGATTTTATGGTGATGTCAATAATTTACAATCAGAAGATATCCCTTTTGATAAAATTGAGAAATATGCTAAGGGGACCTCTCTTGAGATAGATAACACTACAATGCTTATCATTGAGTTGCCTTCTCCTAAATTAGAAAATGGATTGTCTCTAATAGATACTCCGGGGGTAGGTGGCCTGGATCCAAGACATCTGTTTTTAACCCTGTATGTATTACCAAAAGCTGATGTGACTTTTTTTGTAGTAGATGCAGGAGAACCACTTTCATCAACAGAATTGGATTTCTACAAAGATAAGATTGTCCCATATTCAAAGTCAAGTAAAATCATTCTTAACAAAAGTGACTTGAAGACCACGGATGAATTGGAACAAATTATTGTAGATATAAAAAATAAGATTTCTCAACATTGTTGCATTGATGAACAAAGTATAGATGTTGTTCCTGTTTCATCTGCTCATTGGAAAATGTATAATAGGTCCAAAAGTGAAAAGATGAAGATTTCATCTAATTCAGAAGCGGTTAATTCGATTTTTGAAAATACTGTGCCTGAATATAAGAAACTCATTCTTGAAGGAGTTAAGCAAAGATTGATAGTATCTCTGTCTAACATTAAAGAAATGTTGAGTTTCCAGGCAGCTCAGCTTAAAGAACCCGATGAAGAAGAACAAGAGCAATTCAAGAATCGCTTGATAGAGTTGAAACAGATTAAGGATAATGTGCTTAATCCATCATCTGAGCTTAGAAAGAAAATTTCCCATGTTATCAAAAGCTCACAGGCGAAGGTCATCAATGAACTGACTAAACAGAGTATTCTGTTTTCTACGGAATGTCTTGACAGTATCTTGAAACGCCCGGAAGCAAAAGGCAGTAAAGGTGGGAAGTGGGTACTTCGACAGATTAATCTCGGATTGGAATCTCTCGCTGCGGAAGTGGATTTGAGAATAGAGTCGGGGTTTGATGAAGTTAATGAATTATTAGGTGAGGAAATCCAGATGCCAGAAAGTGGATTCACAGAAAGAATTAATGTGGATCTGACACCAGCTGAAAGAAGTCTTGCTGATGTCGCTTGTAATATGACAAGACAAGCTCTTCCCGGTTTAGGTGTAGCCAGTCTGGCAGCAATGGTTTTTTCTACCTTCTGTGCTCCATTTGTCGTGTCTGGTTTAGGCGGATTAACAGCTGCAGCTGCATATGTTTATAAATCCAGCAAAGACGCTAATACAGCCAATCGTATTCATGAACTAAAATCCAAGCTCGGTCCTCAGATAACCATTGCCATGAATGATTTGAAAGCATATGTACAGCAACGTTATGATGAGTTCAATGAGGCGCTGGTCGAAAGTTTAGAGCGTAAGACAAATGAAATTGTCACAGAAATGCAAGATGTAGTTGATGCAATAAAAAAAATTGAAAATGACAAAAAGGAAACAGTAAAGCAATTGGAAGCATTAGAAGGGCAAGTTCAATTTGTAGAAACTCATTTGAAGCAAACGGAATTACTTCTGACAAATCCTTTTGATAAATAAGTCTATGCGAGATACATGCGTTGCTGATAAACTGAAAAACTGTTTGCAAGAATGTCAACAAACTCTTGCAAATGAGAATGTTTTAATACCTCTTGTATGTAATAAAATACAAGAGGCGTTAGAACGCTTGTCACGACCCATGCAACTAGCTGTAATAGGCAAAATAAGCAGTTCTAAATCTACACTTGTCAATGCAGTCTTAGGCAAAGAAGAAGTCGTTAGAACTGGTCAAATGGAAGAAACCTTTAATGTCAGTTGGCTTAAATATGGAGATTCCGATTCAGATATAAAAGTAGTTTTTAAAAATGGCGAAATTAAGTATGTGCCCAATAAAGAGTGGGCATATTGGACTTCACATCAGCATGATAATATACTTAAGGAACAGGTAAAGTATATTGAGGTATCTTACAATGATCCTATTCTCAAGAAAATCAACATTATTGACACTCCCGGATTAGATGCACTTTCGGAAATAGATTCAAAAAATACTATTGCGTTTCTGAAAGAGGTAAAGCCTGATGCTGTTATAATGTTGTTTACAAAAAGTATTGCCGAATCGACATTCAGTATTCTACAAGATTTTCAGAATGTCGGCTCTAATACATTTTCATTGACCCCTCTGAATGCAATTGGTGTATTGGCAAAGGTTGATACAATGTGGACATCAATGAATCCTCACAATGATGTATTGGCAGATGCAAAACGGGTTATTCAACAGACTTTGTACGACAAATATCCTGAGGTAAAAAGATCCTTATTTTCAATTTTACCGGTGTCGTCATTATTGGGACTTTCGTCATCAACAATAACAGATAGTGATTTTGATGTCATAAAAAGGTTCTCCAAAATTGAATCGAGCATTTTATATGAAATGCTGTCATCTCCGGATCTGTTAATTGATGAAGATTACAATGTAGATGTATCTACGGATGAAAGATTGGCATTATATCACAAATTTGGCCTATACGGAATCTATATGTTGGTAAATGCATTATGGAGTAATGCAAACAGCACATTAAGTGATGTAAAGAATATATTAAGGGATAAAAGCGGTTTCGATAGATTGTTGAGAACCATCATATCTCATTTTGGAGATCGTGCCGCCTTAATTAAAAGTCAGAATACAATTGTATCTGTCATTGAGGTTTGTAAGCAAGTGTCATCATCTTGTTGTGATGCAGAGCGTAAGGTTGTTGAATCTGTCACTCGTAAGATTACTACTGCATTATTATCAATGCATGAATTCCAAGAATGGCGTATTTTATCGGATATATATGAAAATCCGAGCAACTATGAAAATATTGAGGTGGATGAATTTAAAGCTCTTTGTGGTGAATATGGGAGTTCTGTCATTGAGAGATTGCAATTACCTGCAAACACAAGTGTTTCGGAGATGATTGAAACCATAAAAATCAGATCATTGTATTGGCGGAAACAATACAATATCTATTCTGATATAGATCCACATAAGGCAGCTTTATACAAAGTAATGTTATCATCTTATAATGCGCTTCAACAAGATGTAGAAAGTGTTTATGATGAGGCCAGAAATGCGGTGACAGTATTAAATAATGCAAGAGAATTTCTCTTAGGTACAAACACAGAAATTTATTGTGAAATCATATGAATTGGGTGTCTATAGATTTTGGGACCAGTTATTCATCCGCATCTATTATTGTGAATGATAAACCGGTAAAGGTTCGTCCTTTAGGGGGTCTATACGACATGTATGGATTTCCAACTGTTGCATATATAGATAAGAATGGGACAATTAGGGTATGCAACGATGCGTTACCTTGGCGTTGCCAAGATCCTGAACGTTTTATTAAAAATTTCAAGTTAGATATTCATGAAAATAAGATTGCATATCTAAACACGACATATAAAGATATTATTGTTGAGATACTGAGAACCATTCGAAAATCTGCAGAATATGCGATTGGTGGAGAATCAATAAATGCAACTGTTATAACA
>JAFUQW010000119.1 GCA_017472115.1 Bacteroidales bacterium
AATGCTCTCCGCATGAATCCGGTTCCGGCAGATGTCCGCGAACTTATGTATAAGGTGAAGCACGCCCAGGGAACAGACATATCACGTTCGTTCTGCGGTCTGAACGACCACCGCAACCTTCGCCTCAGCGTTGAGTATGCCAAGAAAGGAGGCATGATTTCTCAGGTGGCTCTTTCTATCACCAACTCTCCTGTCCACACCGTAGAGTACTACATGGGGGTAGTTGACAAGGTGGTAGAATACGGTTGCGACGAAATCTGTCTCAAGGATATGGCAGGTATCGGACGTCCTACCTTCCTTGCCGAGCTTACAAGCCAGATCAAGAAGAAATATCCGCACATCAAGGTTCAGTATCATGGCCACAGCGGTCCGGGCTTCTCGCCTGCATCGATGCTTGAGGTCGCACGTGCAGGTGCCGACTATCTTGACGTTGCCGTAGAGCCTCTCTCATGGGGTAAGGTTCACCCGGACGTGATCACAATCCGCGAAATGCTCAAGGCGGACGGATTCAAGGTCAAGGACCTCAATATGAATGCATATATGGATGTCCGTGCCCTGACCCAGAAGTTCATGGACGAATTCCTCGGCTACTGGATCGATCCTAACAACTCCCACATGAGCTCGCTTCTCGTAGGCTGCGGACTTCCTGGAGGAATGATGGGATCGATGATGGCTGACCTCAAGGGCTTCCACGGAGCCATCAACGCATCTCTCCGTGCCCAGGGCAAGGCTGAACTCACACTTGATCAGCTCATGGTCATGCTGTTCCAGGAGGTGGAATATGTATGGCCTCGTCTCGGCTATCCGCCGCTCGTGACTCCGTTCAGCCAGTATGTCAAGAATACGGCCCTCATGAACCTCATGAGTACCCTCAAGGGACAGCCTCGCTGGACCACCATCGATAAGGATACATGGAACATGATCCTCGGCAAGATGGGTACTCTCCCTGGAGAGCTCGCTCCTGAGATCGTACAGCTTGCAAAGGACAAAGGTCTTGAATTCTACACAGGCAACCCTCAGGATGCCTTCCCGAACGAACTCGACAAGTTCCGTGCGATGATGAAGGAAGAAGGATGGGACTGCGGTCAGGACGACGAGGAACTCTTCGAGTTCGCAATGCACGAAAGACAGTACCGAGATTACAAGAGCGGTGTTGCAAAGGAGCGCTTCAACAAGGATCTCGAAGCAGCACGCGCGAAGGCCGGTGCACCGATAGTGGTGACCCGTCCGGTTGTCGAGATGCCGAAATACGACGTTGACGCGATAGCGCAGAAGTACCCTTCAGCAGTCCCGGTTCAGGCTCCTGTCAAAGGACAGATGCTCTGGCAGGTGGATGTCGATGATGCTTCCGCAGCTCCTGTTGCCGGAACGGAAGTCAAGGCAGGCGAGCCTATGGGCTATGTCCAGGCCTACTACGGCATGGAAGAGATTGTTCCTGCTGTTGACGGTCGCGTGGTTGCAGTATGTGCAAAGCAGGGCGATAACGTAGTCAAAGGTGAAATCGTCGCCTTCGTAGAGAAATAGAATCCCGGAATTTGTTAGATTTTGTAACAAAATTCAACAAATTTTCATCCCTTCATCGGCCACTGACCCGCTTCAGTGGCCGATTTTTTTACATAGCTGCGTAAAATTTTTTTACGCGGATAACTCTCCTGAACTTTGTGAAATGTTAAATAAAGGTAATGATATATCTGTTTGCACTTCAGAAATCATCCATTCACTGTCATGCTGAACGAAGTGAAGCATCTTTACAATAAAGATTCTTCGCTGCCCCTTCGGCTACGCTCAGGGCTGAAGGCTCAGAATGACAGTTAGTGT
>JAFUQW010000120.1 GCA_017472115.1 Bacteroidales bacterium
GAAGATGGCAGACATGTCAGCAAAAAGAGACCCGGTGAGCTGCATACCGTCTCCCGAATCTCCTGCAAACCTGATTACAACATCTTTAGTATCAATAACCTTATGTTGCATACCGTATTAATGATAGTTTTAAACTAAAAAATTAGATTTACATACAAATGTATGGAATTTTCCTGAATATGAGATATAAATTCTAAGATTTTTACAAACAACAGATGGCAGGCCCCTAAAAGACCTGCCATCGTATCATATTCATGCCTGATTACTGTGCCTGAGCAGCCTGCTGCTTGGCTATCATTTCTGCCTGAAGAGTCTCCAAAGTCCTTCCTTCCGGAATATTGAGAGCAACACGTGCCTCCGGAGTAAGATCAATAAGCTGAGCAGGATCTACATATAGAAGAGAACTCTTTTCGAACACAGCTGCAATGCCCTTTGCCTTTGCCAGTTCATTCACGGTGTTCTGCGCCTTCTCAAGAACAGGAGCCTGCAGACTCTGCTGGAGCTGAGAGAGTTCCTGACTGAGACTCTGCTGAGTCTGCTCGAACCTTGCCTGAATCTCAGTTATTTCAGCTTCCTTGCTCTGGCGGATTGCAGGAGTCCATGTCTCGGCCTTCTGCTGATACTGCTGATACTTGGACTGGAGTTCGTCATACATTGCCTGAAGAATCTCATTATTGGTCTTTTCGTTCTCCTCCAATGTAGCTCTTGCCTCGTCCATTTCCGGCATAAGCATAATCACTTCATTGAAATCAACGAAAGCGAACTTTACCGTTTCCTGTGCTGTTGCAGCTGCTGACATAAGGGCCATCGCTGCGATGATGATCATCTTTTTCATAATATGCTTTAGTTTATCAATAATTTCTTTTTCAACAAGATCCTTCGCTACGCTAAGGATGTCAGTTTAGAACTGCTGTCCGATGACGAAGTGGAACTGGCTGCCTCCGTTTCCGTCTTGATTGTCAAATCCGTATCCCCAGTCAACTCCAAGAAGTCCGATCATAGGAAGGAACACTCTTACGCCGACACCGGCAGACCTCCTGATCTGGAACGGATTGAATTTCCTTATGTCAGCCCAGGCGTTACCACCCTCAAGGAAGAGCAGCGCATAAATGGTTGACTGAGGCTGAAGGATAACCGGATAGCGGAGCTCCACAGTGAACTTGTCATAAACATTTCCCGCATAATAGTTTCCCGACGAATAATCCGAATCCGCAAGAGGAGTCAACGAGTAATTCTCGTAACCTCTCAAGGCAACAATCTCCGATCCGTAAGTATCGTATCCCGACATGCCGTCACCACCGACACGGAAACCCTCGAAAGGCGAATAACCCCATTTCCTGTTATAATAGCCGAGGTATCCGAACTGAGCCCTTGCCATAAGGACAAGATCACCGACCAATTTGGTATATACAGCTCCTTTGAACGTCCACTTATGATACTCTATCCATCTGTATCTGTCCTGAGAAGACTGCAAGTCATAATTTATATCTCTCCAGTCAGTAACCTTTGTCGGCTTTCCGTCGGCATCCAGCACACCGTGATCCTTCTTTCGCATGAGCGAATAAGGCGGAGTGAACTGAAGCGCGAAACTGAAATCAGATCCCTGTCGAGGATATATCTGCTGATCTGTTGAATTCCTCGAAAGGCTGAGAGTATAGCTCAGGTTATGGGAAATACCCGTGTTGAACAGGAAGTTGTAAGGCCAGTCCTGCAGCTTGTATGTCTGCCAGCTGAGCTGGTTGTATAGCACGAAATAATTGTCAGGCCATTTCAGACGGTTACCGAGTCCGGCAGCGAAGCCATACACCTCCATATACTGGTCATTATTGAGGATATTGAAATAGAGATTCGACATCGTCTGACGGGTATAATAGAGGGACATGCTGAGCGAGGTCGGCTTCTTTCCGAAGAGCCAAGGCTCTGAGAAACTTGCAGAAAGGCTTGTGTAATAGGTACCGTTGGTCTGGAATCTTATGGCAAGATTCTGGGCATCGCCAAGAGGAACCGGACGCCATGCGCTCTTGTCAAAGAATCTTCTCGTAGAGAAGTTGTTGAAACTTACTCCGACAGTAGCCACGAAAGTGTTTCCTCCCCATCCTCCGGAAAGCTCAAGCTGGCTTGAAGGCTTCTCCGTAACATTATATACAAGATCAACGGTATTGTCGAACTGGTTAGGCAAAATCGACCATCCCTTGGACGGATCGGCGATGGCCTCAGGATCAAACTGTCCCATTGAAGCGATTTCCCTTATCGAGCGCTCAAAATCAGACTGGCTGAACAAGTATCCCGGACGTGTGAATATCTGACGGCGGATGACTCTCTCGTTCGTAAGGTCATTGCCGTTGATGACGATATTGTTCAGAGTTGCCGGCTTTCCCTCGACTATACGCATCTCGACATCGATTGAATCTCCCTGTATGTTGAGCTCGACAGGCTGGATACCGAAGAAGAGGTAACCGTTGTCGCGATAAAGCTTGGTGACATCCAGTTCATTCTCCTTTCCTCCGCCGAAAATCCTCTTTTCCATAGTCACGACATCATAGACATCACCCTTACCGATCATAAGGACTTCATTCAGAGCCTGAGACGAGAATACAGAGTTTCCCGTCCATGTAATATCCCTGAAATAGTACTGCTTGCCCTCATCGATCTCGAAGTCTATCTGAAGTCTGTCAGGCTCGACATAATACATCGTATCCTTGACGATTCTTGCATCTCGGAATCCGGCCTCATTGAATACGCTGATCATGGCGCGCTTGTCGTTGTCATACTCGCTTTCATTGAACTTCTTAGAGCTGAAGAAATTCATGAAACGGGCATCACGTGTCTTCTTCATGGAACGGACCAGCTTGGATTCCTTCACATGGTCGGCACCATTGAATGTTATGGTCTTGATCTTTACCTTCTGACCTCTGTCAACGGCAAACTGCACCCTGATGGCGCTGCGGATCATCGTATCGCGCTTGGTATTGACATCTACATCGACGTTGAGATAACCTTTCTCCTTGTAATATCTCTTTATGATGTCTGTGGCTGTCTTTGCCACATATTCGGAAAACTCTCCGCCTCGGCGAAGATTCAGTCTTTCGAGAAGTTCCTTTTCCTCTCCGCTCTTCACACCGATGAATGTCCAGCGCGAAACACGGGGCCTTTCAATTATGCTGATCTTGAAGAAGGCTGTATCCCTTGACGGGGTTATGGAATCTATCGCCACGGTCACATCCTCAAAATAGCGCTGAAGCCACAGTCTGTTGACTATTGATGCCATCTCGTCACTCGGAACAGTCACTTCCATTCCCTTCTGAAGTCCGGAAATCTGGAGTATCTGCTCAGCAGAGTGATAATTGGTGCCCTCGACTCTCGCTCCACCGACTATATATTTCTTGGGATTATTGTAGTCAACCACCACATCCTTTCCTGACTGCTGAGCCCACGCAGGGAGAGCCATAGCCAACAGGAAAGTGATATAGAATATACGACAGAATCTCATCATCATGCTCTTAAATTCAAAACCGCAAATATAATGCTTTTATTTGACTTTACCATACCGTCTGTCGCGTTTTGCAAACGATTCCAAAGCCGAGCGATACTCTTCCTTTCTGAAATCAGGCCACAATGTATCGACAAAAAGGAATTCGGAATACGCACCCTGCCATAACAGATAATTGCTCAGTCTGTTCTCTCCTGATGTCCTGACTATCAGGTCCGGATCCGGAATACCCGCAGTCACGAGGTAACGGTCAAAGTCCTCCACTCCGGCATTCAGGATGGCTTCACGCCGTTCGGGATGCTCCATCATCTCCACCGCCATCTTCTTGGCAGCCTGATGGATATCCCATTTGCCGCTATAGCTGAGAAAAACTATAAGGGTCAGCTTGTCATTATGGGCTGTTCTGGCCATGCATGAATCTATGACCTTGTTAAGATCGGGATCGAGACGATCCCTGTTGCCGAGCACCATGAATCTCACACCGTTCCTGTCCAAAGAATCCATCTCAGCAGCCATAGCCTTCACCATCAGTCCCATAAGAGCGACGACCTCATCCTGAGGACGATTCCAGTTCTCCTCAGAGAAAGCATATATCGACATGTATCTTACACCGAACTCTACAGAAGCTTCAACACACGCCCTGACGCTCTCTACCCCTTCAAAGTGTCCGTAAACTCTTTCCTTACCTCTTAGCTTTGCCCAACGCCCGTTGCCGTCCATAATAAACGACACATGAACAGGCACTTTGCCTAATTCTTCAGTTGCCATAATATCATTTGATGTTTCTCATGTCCTCACCCCAGAAAAGTTTCTCTGTAAGGGCATTGATAAAGTTTGAACGATTAAGCCGGACACGCTTTAGCGAAAACTGTGCCACAGCGATCCTTATATCCGTATCCTCAGGAACTTCTGCAGTTCTGTTGTCGGCAGTGAACACGAATTTACCGTCACGCGAATGCATGTTCAGGACTATCTCGGAAGAGTCCGGCACGATGAGGGGACGGATGTTCA
Source organism: Bacteroidales bacterium (assembly GCA_017472115.1). Next base: position 4,502 of record JAFUQW010000120.1, read on the forward strand.
GGTTATGAGGTGCTATAGGAGATATAATGAGCACCCTTGACTCCGGCAGCACAATAGGCCCGCCTACACTGAGAGAGTATGCCGTCGATCCCGATCCTGTAGAGACCAGCAGTCCGTCAGCCCAATAAGTGGGAAGCTTCACACCGTCGAGCATCACATCGACTCCGAGCATGGCGGCTCCGCTGCGGTGGACCGTAATCTCATTCAATGCATAAGGCCATGAATCGATGTCGGGATTGCCAGTTCTGACTTCAGCCTTCAGCATCGTCCTGTTTTCTATAGCATAATCACCTGACAGTACAGCCCGGGCGATATCTTCAGGACGGTATTCCGAAAGGAAGCCGAGACGGCCGGCATTTACACCTGCGACAGGAATTCCGCGAGCGGCGGCAAGCATGGAAGCGGAAAGAAATGTTCCGTCTCCACCGATACTCAGAATCATGTCCGTATCCTGCTCAAGTCCTGAACCGCCTTCGATGATATACAAAGAGCATCCTCCGGTCCGAAGTTCCTCCATGAGACCGCCGATCCTTTCTTCTGTCTCAAGACCGTTCTTACCTATATATATAGCTATTTTCATAAACTGCATCATTAAAGCGGGCCAAAATTAGCACTTTCTTTACAAAATTTGAAGTTAATTATCTATTTTTGCCGGAAATTCAACGATTATAAGGAAAATGACCAGACTCAGCATCAACATAAACAAGATTGCAACCATCAGGAATGCGAGAGGCGGGAACATGCCGGATGTCCTCAAGGCCGCAATCGACTGCGAGAGATTCGGAGCCGAAGGCATAACTGTGCACCCGAGGCCTGACGAAAGACATATAAGATATTCCGACGTGAGGGAACTCAAGCCGATAGTGACAACCGAATTCAACATCGAAGGCAACCCCATACCGACATTCATGGATCTCGTCCTGGAAGTCGTACCGACTCAGGTGACTCTCGTTCCCGATGCCCATGACGCGATAACATCAAATGCAGGCTGGGACACGGTGAAGCACAGGGATTTCCTCACAGAGGTATGTACAGAATTCAAGGCAAAGGGAATCAGGACGTCCATCTTCATCGATCCGGTCCCTGCCATGGCGGAGGGAGCGGCGCTTTGCGGATGCGACAGGGTCGAGCTCTACACAGAATCCTATGCAAGCGGTTACAGCAAAGGAAGAGAGGAGGCAATAGCACCTTTCATCAGGACTGCTGAAACCGTCAGAAGCTGCGGTCTCGGACTTAATGCCGGACATGACCTGAATCTCGACAACCTCGAATATTTCATCAGAAGCATACCTTGGACAGACGAGGTTTCGATCGGTCATGCCGTGATATGTGACGCCCTCTACATGGGACTTGAACAAACTATAAAGGCATATCTGTCCAAAGTTAAGATTTTTTAACTAACTTTGCACCCTTGTGCCGATCAACGGATAATCATAAATAATTCAACAGTATAAAAAATGAAAAACACATCTTTAATCCTCAGCATCATTTCTCTTGTTGCTGTTGTAGTATTCGGAATCCTTACAATCACCAAAGGTGGTGCGGCAAAAGCTGATGCACCTGTGGAAGGCCAGCCTGTCGAGAATGCGGCAATGGGTGATATCGTCTATATCGACCTTGACAGGATTCTCATGGAGTACGATATGGCCAACGATCTCAGATCTGTGGTAGAGACAAAGGTTGAAAACATCCAGGCTGAGGTCAACAGGAGAGGCCAGAAGCTTGAAAGCGAAGTGAAGGCGTTCCAGGAAAAGCTCGACAAGGGCCTCATGACCCGTTCGGTTGCGGAAGTTCAGAGCCAGAAGCTCCAGCAGCAGGAGATCGACTTCAACAATTATGCAGCTCAGAAGCAGCAGGAGATCAACGAGGAACAGGTAGTGATGATGAACCAGCTCGGCGACGCCATCCAGACATTCCTCAACAAGTACAACGAGGAGAAGAAGTATGCAATGATACTCACCAACTCAGGCGGAGCACCTGTAATCACAGCTGACGCTGCCCTTGACATCACTGACGATGTACTTGCAGGTCTCAACGATGAATACATCAAGACCAAGAACTCTAAATAATAATTGATTGAAGATAGCTGTACTGTCCTGTTTCTATCCTTACAGAGGAGGAATCTCTCAGTTTAACGCATGCCTTTACGAAGAACTGAGCAAGAATCACATTGTCAAGGCTTTCAACTTCAAGCGGCAATATCCTGAATTCCTCTTCCCGGGAAAGACACAATACGTTACAGCGGACGATGAGGCCGTACCGGTGGAGAGTGAATCCCTGCTGGATACGGCCAATCCGTTTTCATACGTCAGCACATACAAGGCAATCCGTGACTGGAAGCCGGATGTGCTGATCGTAAGATACTGGATGTCTTATTTCGCACCCTCGCTCGGCTTCATAACCCGCAGGATGAAGAGACATTGCAAGGTCATATCGATCATTGATAATGTAATACCACATGAGCCGAGATTCTTCGATACGCCGCTGACACGTTACTTCCTGACCGGCAGTACCGGCAGCGTGACCTTATGCGAGGCTGTGGCACGAGACCTTTTGAGGATAAAGCCTGGCGCAGAGCATAAAGTCATACCGCACCCTCTATATTCCCATTTCGGCGCCAAAAGAACCAGGGATGAAGCTGAAAGGAGATTGGGACTGATGCCAGGCATGAAGAACATCCTTTTCTTCGGTCTCATAAGGGAATACAAGGGGCTTGACATCCTCTTGAAAGCATTTGAAGATCTTCCTGAAGATTATCAGCTGATCATAGCCGGCGAGCCATACGGGTCCTTCGACAGATATGCCCGTATAATGGATTCTTTTCCGGAATCTGTCCGCAGAAGGATCTTCATGGAACTCAAATACATCAAGGACTCCGAGGTGTCCGATTACTTTTCCGCATCAGACCTTGCAGTCCTTCCGTACAGAAGCGCCACACAGAGTGGCATAAGTTCTGTAGCATATCACTTTGAAATACCTATGATAGTCACCGATGTCGGAGGTCTGAAAGAGACCATCGGCGACAGAGGGACAGGAATTGTAGCTGAAAACGCTGCTCCCGAATCCATAAGGAAGGAAATCCTGAGATATTTTAACGAGGACAACCGGGAGCGATTCATTGAAAACATACGAAAGGAAAAAGAAAGACTGTCTTGGAAATCTTTTGCGGCAGAGCTTGTGGAATTCATTGACAGACTTTAAAACATAGGATCATGAACATCATCAGAACATTAGGAAAAGTGGCGATCGTCATGCTTCTGACAGCCGGGCTGCCTGCCGGCATTCTTGCTCAGGAATATGTGAGTACGCCTGTCACCATATCAAAGGACAAGGTTAAGGTAAACGGCGAGATATGCTGGTCACATGTCGTGCTCGAAAGACAGACTCTGTTCTCCATCAGCAAGGCCTATGATGTGCCTGTCGATGAAATCTACCGTCTGAATCCTTCACTCAAGGAGACAGGACTCAAGAAAAATGCAATAATCCTCATTCCGGCAGTTCAGGAAAAGGATCAGCAGAACAGTCAGACAAAGGCACAGGAAGCAAGGCAGGAAAGACAGCAGAAGCTCGACTCACTGACAAGGGTAGAGAAGCCTGTCATTGCTGACGAGACACCGAACCGTACCGTCCATGTCAGGAAATGGTATGAGGACCTGAACACCATAGCTGAGAAATACGGAGTGACGCCTGAAGCCATAATGCTTGCAAACGGCCTCAAGAGCACAAGACTGAGCAACAGACAGAAACTCATCATACCGACAAAGGATGCGGCAGAAAGTCCGGCCGAGAGTGAGACAGAAATCGCAGAGACAGTCAAATCCGATACCGTAATGACTGAAGTCAGCGAAGAACCTGCATGGAATCATATACCGAAAGACAAGGTGAAGGCAACCATGCTGCTCCCTCTCAAGACGGCAGACGGCAGACTCAGCAGAAACAACATGGACTTCTACAGCGGAGCGCTCTTAGCTGTTTATGACCTTGCAGCAAAGGGCATCAGTATAGAATTCAGCATGCTGGACATAACCGACAGAAGCCATCCTGTGACTTATGAGGACATAGACGGAAGCGACATGGTCATCGGACCGGTCAGCGGATCCGACATAACCAGACTGTTGGAAAGCTATCCGCCTTCAACGATGGTGATCTCCCCTCTCGACCCGAAGGTAGAGACATTGGTCGGAACATACGGTAACCTGATCCAGGCACCAACCCCACACAAGGTGCAATATGAGGACCTTACAGAATGGATAAAGGTGGACCTCACGCCCGCAGATACCGTTCTCGTGATTTCAGAAAAGGCTTTCAAGCAGTCTGATGCAGCCAAGCAGATGATGGAGGTCATAGATTCATCGGGCATCACATATAATGCATTCTCCTACAACATTCTTGAAGGAAGGGATGTCATCGAACCTCTGAAGCTTCTCATGACCAAGTACGGTACCAACAGAGTGATGATAGCCTCAGAAAGCGAGGCATTCGTAAATGATGTCGTCAGGAACATGAACCTTATGCTCTACGAGCAATATAAAGTCGTGCTCTATGCGCCTTCGAAGATCAGAAGCTTCGACACCATCGAGGTTGAGCATTTTCACAAGACAAACATGCACGTGAGCCTCACATACTATATCGATTACGAGGACCAGAGAGTGAAGGACTTCCTTCTGAAATACAGGGCACTGTTCAATACAGAACCGTCACAGTTTGCATTCCAGGGCTACGACATCGCAAGCTACTTCATGAATCTGTGCAGCAGATATGGAAACAGGTGGACGGAAATGATCGACAAGGCACCGCAGGCCATGCTGCAGAGTACCTTCAAGTGCAGGAAGGACAGTATTGACGGAGGATTCGTCAACAACGGTATAAGAAGGATAGTATATGGGGAAGGTTGGTCGGTCTATGAGATGTAAGACATCAGCCGAACAACAGAGATCTTGCATTTTCTATGGCGGCATCAGTAAGAACCGAGCCGCTGAGCATACGGGCTACTTCTAAAACTCTCTGATCTTCGGAGAGTTTTTTTATTGTCGATACCTCACGGGAGTCCGACGGATCGATTGCCTTAGACACTAAATAATGCGCCTTGCCCTTGGCTGCGACCTGCGGGAGATGGGTTATGGCAAACACCTGCATGAATTCTCCCATATCGCATATCATGGTACCCATCTTGTCAGCCACGCTGCCGGACACACCGGTATCGATTTCGTCAAAGATCATTGTAGGCATTTTTGCGAAACGGGCCTTCATCGCCTTGAGCGCAAGCATGATACGGGACATTTCTCCTCCGGAAGCACATCTGGCCACATCCACAGGGTTACGTCCGGATGATGAGAACCGGAATACTACGGAATCACGTCCCTGCGCAGAGACAGGAGCATCAAGCAATTCGACTTCAAATACCGAATATGGCAGTTCCAGACTGCGGATGGACGTGCAGATACTTTCTGCAAATGGCGCCGATGCCGCCTTTCTGCTTTCGTGCAGGGCATCAGCGACACGGGAAAGTTCAGCATTCTTCAGAGTTATCTGTTCCTGAAGAATACCGCGTTTTTCCTCAAGCATGGTAGAATCATACAAAGCTTCTGAAAGACTGTCGCGCAGTGAGATGAGTTCTCTGACATCAGCACAGCCATGCTTCTGCATGAGTCCGTAAATAAGGGACATGCGGTTTTCGACCTCTTCAAGACGGGATTCAGAAACTTCTGTACGAGCATTCAGGTCAGATACTTCAGACAGAATGTCATCAAGCTCCCTGCGGCATGAGTCAACTCGTTCTCCCAAATCGGAAGCAGCAGGCATGAATCGCGCAAGCTTTGTCAGATTGCGCCCGGCATCCTTAAGAGTCGCATCCAAAGAAAGTATCTCTCCGGCAGAAGAAGCACTTGTGAAGAGTTCTTCTATCGCACATAGGCACATCTTTATCTCTTCCGCATTCGCAAGCTGCTTCTGCTCCAGTTCAAGCTCTTCGAGCTCGCCTTCCTTCAATGCCGCTGATTCAAGCTGACGGAACTGTGCTTCGTTATAGTCCTTTTCAGCCCTCACCTTGGATATGCGTGCATCCAACGACGACAGCTCCGATTTGAGAGAATTCAATTCACGCCACAATCGCGCACAATCGGCTTTCAGGGAAGAGTTTCCTGCGAAATAATCGAGAATGCCTAACTGGAACTGCTTGTCCGAAAGCAGCAGTGTCTGATGCTGTGAGTGGATGTCGATCAGTCTTGAAGCTATCTGCTGGAGTATCTGCACCGATACCGGAGAATCATTTACAAAGCAGCGGGAACGCCCGGATCGGTTGACCGTCCTGCGTACGACAAGATAGCCGTCCTCCCATTCGACATCTTCTCCTTCAAGAATCTCTCTGATTTCCTGATCTTCGGAGTTTATTTCAAACTCGGCTTCAACGACACAATTATCTGCACCTTCAGAGACCATGGAAGCATCTGCCTTGGCTCCCATAAGAAGTGAAAGAGCACCGAGAAGAATGGATTTTCCGGCTCCGGTCTGTCCGGTAATAATTATCAGACCCTCCGGAAAATCAATCTCCAGAGAGTCTATAAGCACATAATTCTTTACTTGAAGCCGGCTGAGCATATCTGTTACTCGTTACCGTCCTTGTTTGCCATCCTGTAGGATACCTCGTTCTCCTTGAACTCCTCGATAGCTACAAGGCTTGGCTTAGGCTGTCTTTCGTAATACTTTGATATTTCTATCTGCTCACGGTTTTCGAATACCTCTTCCATTGTGTCCCGGTCATTCTTGAAATCCTCGAGCTTTCTTGTAAGTTCCTTCTTCTCTGCAATTGCGATCTGATTTGCCCTCTTTGAGAGTATCACTACTGTCTCATAGATATTTCCTGTAGGAGCTGCGAGGTCGCAGAGATCTCTAGTAAGAGTGTTGGTCGGTGTTTTCTTATTTGCCATTTCTTATAGTTGTTATTATGTTACCCTTGTCCGTAGGGAATCCATTCCCTCCATTTAATTATACCTCTGAATTCACAAGGGGTTTCATTTTTTTTCTGACTTTTTTGCCTCACGAAGGACCTTCCTTCTTTCCTTGGCGAAATCCTTTTCGGTCATCTCGGCATCTTCTGTCACTACTACATCCCTTCCGATAGCCTTCTGAGCCTTCCTGTTGATTGCATCAAGTTCCTTACGATAGTGAGATTCCGGAATCTCACCGATGAAGTTGTAATAGTCATCGATGAAGGTCAGATACCTTTCCTTCTGCTTTGCCGGCACACTGAGACGCGCAAAATTGTAGGATGACATCGCGATGTAATAAAGCACATCCTCTCTGTAAACATTTTCAGAATCATCCTTGAGGACATTTCTCAGCGCCACACGGGCTGCGCGATAATCCTCCATCTTATAGTAAAGCCTCGCACTCTCGAAAGCTTTCTTGTCGAGACGTTCGTTCAGGTCGGTGAGCATGTCACGGCATTCCTGCATATGTGGAGTGTCCGGAAACTCCAGGATGTATTCCGAAATCGCATTGATTGCTGCGTATGTCGGAGTCTGGTCCAGTTCGTATCTGAGAGTCGAACGGTACAGACAGTCTATGCGGAGATACCTTGCATCGGATGTGAAAGGACTCCTCGGATAACTCTCGATGAACTGAGTGAAATTGGTCTCAGCAGTATAGTAATCCTTATATCTGTAATTGCTCAATCCCCAGTAATATCGGACAGTATCGTCTCTTTCCGTACCATTGGTCAGGACAGAGAGTGACTCGAACATAGCGGCTGCCTTGGAGTATTTGCCTTCATTGAAGTATAAGAAAGCTGCATCATACTTTGCATCAGCATCATTGCTGTTGAGCATGATTTCATACTGTGACTTGCATGAAGCCATGGCAAGCATGGCAAGAACAATGATGAATAAATGTCTGAATTTCATCTTCTGTGTTTTATTGCATTTTCAGGAATTTCTCTGCATCAAGCGCAGCACGGCAGCCTGAAGCTGCAGCCGTAATCGCCTGCCTGTAAATAGGATCCTGCACATCGCCTGCAGCAAAGACGCCAGGGACATTGGTCTGAGAAGTCTTTCCGTCAGTGATGATGTAGCCTTCCTTGTCAACATTCACCCATTTGCTGAAGAGCTCTGAATTAGGATGATGGCCTATGGCAAGGAAAAATCCGTCGATCGCTATATCAAAAACCTCGCCATCCTTTCTGACAAGCCTTGCCCCGGTGACACCGGAAACATCTCCGAGAATCTCCTGAGTGTTGCAGTTCCAGAGCACCTCGATATTCTCGGTGTTCATGACTTTGTCCTGCATTGCCTGAGAAGCCCTGAGCACATCCCTGCGAACAATCATATATACCTTCTTGCAAAGTCCGGCAAGATAGGTTGCCTCCTCACATGCCGTATCTCCTCCGCCCACGACGGCTACGGTCTTTTTCCTGTAGAAGAATCCGTCGCATGTCGCACATGCCGAGACTCCCAGTCCTCTGTATTTCATTTCTGACTCAAGACCGAGATATTTCGCTGTGGCACCTGTAGCTATGACAAGAGCCTCGGCCTCGATTTCATGAGTGCCGTCGATCACGATTCTGAACGGACGCTCTGAAAGATCCGCCTCAGTAACTGTACCGACACGCATATCCGTGCCAAGACGCACAGCCTGAGCCTTCATCGAGTCAACAAGCTGCTGGCCGCTGATTCCGTTCTCAAAACCGGGATAATTCTCTATGTCGGTCGTGGTTGTAAGCTGTCCGCCCGGCTGGGTTCCTTCATATAATACAGGCGCCAGGTCCGCTCTGGAAGCATATATTGCGGCTGTGTAACCTGCAGGTCCACCTCCGACTATAAGACATTTTACTCTTTCCATATCATTAGAAAATGTTTAAATCTTTCTACTAAAAATATTATTTGTTGAAACTTCTGTATTCTCATCGATCTTTCAAGCGTCTTTTCGTGATGTGTTAAAAATACATCATGACATTTCTGATGATAAAAATTCAAACAGTTTCTTACTTGGTTCGTGCAACTTGCAAATATAACAATTTCAATGCATTTTCCATAGTTTCCGTCCGACTTTCAACAGACTGCATCAGACTTTCATCAGATAAGGCTTAGCCTTTCTGTAAACCCATCCGAGAAGGCAGTCCGGAAGTATGACGATGAACGGCCAGAATATCTTGTTGAGAAATCCCGGCATTGTTCCTCTACGTCTGCGGAAAGTAGCTTTCAGAGCCCTGTCAACGGCCTTCTCCGGACGGATCATGACAGCGAGACCTCTGGCCAGCTTTCTCAGACTGTCCTTGAGAGGGATCAGAGGGGTGTCAACCGCCCCGAAATAAGCATTGGTGACACTTACGCCGGTCTTCTGGCACTCTATTCTCAATTCACGGGAGTAATTGCGGACAAAACGCTTGGTATTGCCGTACATTCCTATTCCTGGCCATGACATCCACGCGGCAAGAGAGGATATATTGAGGATGTAGCCGCAGCCTCTTTCTTTCATGGGTCCCACATATTTGCGGCAAAGCATGAGCGGAGTGTTCATATGCACCATCATAATGAGGTTAAGCATACGCTCGCTTGTCTCAGCTATGCCTTGACAATACATCACACCTGCATTATTGACCAATACCTCCACCTTGCAGCCCTCCTTTTCCGTCCTTTCGAAGATTCTGTCTGCAGCATCTGCCACAGACAGGTCCTGAACCACAGGCAGCAGCTTAAGAGCTCCTTTGAAGTCTGAAGGAATGCCGGCCGCCTCTTCAACAGCTGCAGAAACTTCGGTCACTGTCTCGTCGAGGCCTTTGGAATTGATGTCCACGAGTATGACATTATAACCCATCAGAGCGAGCCTCTTCGCATAAATCCGCCCCATTCCGGAAGCAGCCCCCGTCACAAGGGCATATTTTTCATAATTTCTGAATCTTTTCATAATGTGTGCATAGTTCGAAAACGGGCGCAAAAATACTTAATTTAAGGGAAATTTCCAGCTTTTTCACACTTTTTACCGCCCTTTAATTTGGAAGCATTAAAATTTATTTGTGTTTTTCGACCGAAATGAATAACTTTGCGAAAAACGAATAGACATGAACAGTCACAAATGCCCCGATATTGAAGAATTCAAGAAGATTCTCAAGAGACACTCCCTGAAGGCAACTCCTCAGAGATTGGCCGTACATGAAGCCATGATGGTCCTCGGACACGCATGCGCAGATATGGTAAGTGAAGAAATCGCGAAGAAAGGCACGGCGCGGATAACGGTTGCTTCAGTTTATAATGTGCTGACCCAGATGGCCATGTTAGGCATCTATGACTACAGGCTGAGTGCGAACAACAAGATGTACTTCGACGTCAACACTTTCAAGCACATACATCTTTATGACCACGAAAACCACGTGTTCAAGGATGTGATAGACGACGAACTCATATCATTGATCGAAGCCCATCTCAACAGGAAGAGATTCAAGGGATATAAAGTCGAAGGCATCGACATCCAGCTCATCGGCAGACCGACCAGAAAGAAATATCTTGTATGATAAAAGCCCGGACAGACCGGGCTTTTCGTTTATCTTCTCCCCTTGTAAATACAGAATATCATGAGAGCTATGGCAGTCGCCGCCCCAGCGATATAACCTGCCGTCGGAGACAGATGAAGTCCTCCATTGACATGCGGAGCCATGATGAAATAGCTCACGCACACGAAGGTCAGGAAGGTTGCAGGAATGGAACATAGCCAATGAGGCTTGCCGTGCCTGATGAAGTATGCGCTTGCTGTCCATAGGACTATGGTAGCGAGGATCTGATTGCCGATGCCGACATATTTCCACAGCGTCGAGAAATCCACCTTACAGCAGACGAAGGCAAGAATGAAGATAGGAATGCTGACAAACAGACGCTTTAAAATCGGTCTCTGGTCACTCTTGAGGAAATCCGCAATGGTAAGTCTGAGACTTCTGAATGCTGTATCTCCGGACGTTATAGGGCATACTACCACTCCGATAACTGCAATCACCGCCCCGACCTTTCCGAGCCAGCTTCTGCATATCATATCGACGGCTATCGCCGGCGTGACCTTGGTCAGCACTCCGTCTATCATGATTCCGTTGGTGGCGGCATCGTTAAGCCCTTCCGGACCTCCGAAGTAAGTCATTGCGGCCGTCGCCCAGATCATTGCCACTACGCCTTCGGCTATCATGGCGCCATAAAATACCGGACGGGCATATTTCTCGTTCTTGAGGCACCTCGCCATCAGCGGAGACTGGGTGGAATGGAAGCCGGAGATAGCTCCACAGGAAATCACCACAAAAAGCATAGGGATCATTATGTTGTTCTGCGGGTCGGAATGCCAGTTACGGAGAGTGGCCGGAGTAAGCTCCATCATTGTGTGGGTGCCGTTCAGTTCACCTACAACCAGCATGACTCCGACGCCTAAGGCCATGAAAAGCAAAGCCGCGCCCATGAACGGATAGACATTTCCTATTATCTTGTCTATCGGGAGGAGAGTTGCAAGAATATAGTAGGCGAATATGATGTAGAGCCATATTTCCTTGTCGATCTTTGTGAGCGAAGCGATAAGGTCGGCCGGGCCGGTCACGAAAGAGACACCTACTGCAAGGAGAAGGAAGCACACCACTACATTCATCACGGTTTTCATTGTCTTGCCGAGATTCTCGCCGATGATGTCAGGCATGTTGGCTCCACGGCTTCTTATCGACATCATGCCGGAGAAAAAGTCATGCGTCGCACCCATGAATATACAGCCGAGGACTATCCATACATATGCAGCAGGACCGTATGCGGCACCCATTATGGCGCCGAAGATAGGTCCGAGACCGGCTATATTGAGGAACTGGATGACGAAGATCTTCCAAGTGGCCATAGGCTTGTAGTCAACTCCGTCGTCCATGGAAACTGCAGGTGTAGGGCGGTTCGGATCCGTCCCGAAAAAGCGTTCGACAAATCTGCCGTAAAGAAAATAGCCTGCAATCAGAAGCAGGATGCATGATATGAATGTAATCATTTCCGTATGGTTAGTCTGTCAAATTTAGAAAGTTTTGATCTCAAATGCAACGAAAAGGATATAGTTTGCATCTTTATTCGCACGTCTTAAGCAGACATATATAAATTACGACATCATGAACAGAACTATACGTAACATTATTTTTCTCGCAGCAATGGCCATCCTGCCTGCTGCCGTGTCGTGTCAGGAGGATGACACGCTTCAGTACAACAACGTGACAATGGGAAATGTGGTCGCCGGGACCTTCATTTCAGACCAGGGCAACATCTTCAATGTGGTGGAGCAGAACTGCACAGGGAAGATAGATACGATGAAAAGGGCCATAGTGGTCTGCGATGTGCTCAGGAAAAGCGAAGGAACAGACGGCGCCTACGACATCAGACTCAATATGCTCAACTCCGTGCTGACGAAGTCACCTTTGACAATGAGTGAAATAACAGACGAGGATGCCCTTGTGACAGATCCCGTACATATCCAGGAGATATGGTATTCGGGCGGATACCTCAACATGTATGTGGCGATTCCTATCAGGAACGGCAGCAAGAATCCTCATCTGATCAATCTTGTACTCGATGACAGTGCCACATCAGGAAACTCATACGTCTTTGAACTCAGGCATAACGGTTTCGGAGAAATATGGTCGGAACTGAATTCCGACTTTGTCCTTGCAGGTGCATATGTAAGTTTCCCGATCGGCGAAGTCATAAAAGGGAACGAGGCCAAGGTGACGCTCAAATGGAAATGGCACAAGGAAGTCGGAAGCGGCTGGAATCTGGAAGTAGTTGACAATGACCTCGAATTCAAATGGGAGCGAGGCGGTTTCGAACAGGCTCCACTTTCATTGGCAAGCAAAGCGGCATCTGAAATCATGTAAATAACCAAATAGCCGGAAGGCAACAGAGGCTGACCTTATCTGGTCAGCCTCTGATTTTTTGTCTGAAATGTCATCAGAAGTTCTGGAAGGATGTCCAGGATGCGGAAGATTCCACCGAGGTTTCTATGGCATCAGGAAGATTCACAAAGAAATCGAATCCCGTCCACTGTTCGATCTGATCTACTGAGACAACATAATCGGTATAAGATGCACCGGTGTAGGCCTTGTGCTCGAACCAGAACCCTACGGTGCTGGCAGAGGTCACATTCCCGCCGGAATCCCTCTTCACCTTCAGAAGCACCTTCCAGTAGTAGTTCGGCACCGGGCAGGTCCTGTCAGGATCTTCCTCATCCCTCGGAAGAATCCAGGTGACAGCCTTGCTCTCCCCTACCTTGCTGAAAGCGGCTCCCGTAGCGACATACATGGTATCAGTCGCAGGAAGAGTATTCCTCACAGCCGTTTCCAACGAACTCCAGATGGCAGAATTGAATCCCTTCTGCATCTGCGGAGTGGAATTCGTGACATAATAGGTCTGCGAATTCATCGTCGCCGAGGCTTTCCTGTCCGCATTCGGGATCTGATGGCCACGGGCATAGAAATCATACGCCTGCTCATCATACCCTTCTTTTGTCGTGCTGCCGACATTGACGCCGTAGCTGTGGTTCCTTATGTTGACCTCATACTCGTCCGGAATGTTCGGATCGCCCTTCCATCCTGCGGAATTGCTGCCTGTGATGGCATCTTTCCATAATGGATAGGCCACCCAGAGGGATGTGAACATGTCCTTGTCGTAGTTGTAGGAATAATTCCTCGCCGTCTCGTCAAAGGTGGTGCACACATACTCCTGATTGCCAACCTTCCCAGGCAGCTCCAGCCAGGCCTTCCCCGCTATCGCGGGGTCGGCCGTTTCCTGTGGGGGTTCACTCCCGCCGGCGTTCTCATCGCCGGAGGTAATTCACTTATTTATATTTATAGAAGCCAGATACAAGGCTTTAGCAGCGTTATTTGTTACAGTAATTACTATATCTCCTTCCAACGAAGTTGCTGATGTAAAAGTATAAGTTGTAGGAGTGGTAGTTTTATTTAAAACAACTGAATTTGCTTCCTCACATGCTAATGCAGTTCCTCCGACAGTAACAGATAAAACTGCATTTCCACCTGAAGCTGTATTTGCTCCAATTGTAATTGAATTTACCTTTCCGAAATTAGATGCTGTTAAAATAAAGGATTCACATTTATTTGCGTCGCTTCCTGTTCCGATTTGTACACCTCTGCTATAATTACTATCCCAATTAAAAGCTTCTGATGCGCCATCTGGCCAAGAATAAGAGGCATTCCATGTTACAGCAGGTGTTCCTTTCGTAATCGAAGTCAAAGGTGAACCAGTAGTACCCAAATCACCTTTTTCCAAGACCCAAGAGTATGTATTCACACCCTCCAACTTTTCTGTTGTCACTTTATTAGATGCTGCTGATTCCGAGTTATAATATTTTGTCTTATCAGCCGGCTTTGCGGTCACATATACAGTATAATCTGTTGCGTAGTTTAACCCAGTAAAGGTATAAGTTGTTGCCGTCACATTCACTGTCTCATCACCGCAAGTTACATCATAACTTCCGGCATTCGTCACAGCATTCCATGAAACTACGATCTCATTTGCATTCTGAACTGTTGCCACAACATTTGCAGGAGTGGAAAGTTTAGTCTTTTGAGAGATTGTTCCGCAATAGAAGAAATACAACTGACTCTTCAGACCATCATACTGTGTATCTTCGATAGTAACATCATAATTTGAATCGGTTGGTGTCGAATAACTGCGCCAATCACTATTATATACTCCAACACTTCTGGTTCCATTAACAGATTTCATATAGAATGCGTTCGATTCTGAAGGATGCACTGCTATTTCCCACTTATCCTCAGTATCGCCAACTCTTAGTCCCTGAGCTGCGTTAGTACCGTAAAAATACTTTCCTTCCTCATTAGTCAATGTGATCGTTCCATCATTATTAGAAACCACATTCCATATCATATCATCCTCAACAGCCACAGAGGCAACAGATACAGACGGATTCAATATATTTTGATTCAGATAAGCCGGATTTTGAGATGTTGTCGTTGACGGTAAATATCCATAAGCAGTTTTGTCAGTTGTTGCTAAAATAACATACTTTCCATCAACTATATCTCCAACATTGGTTACTAATGACCATGTTTCTTTAACTGCCGCCTCAAAATCAAGACCTGATATCGTTCCGAGATTTAAAATATCTCCAGCCTTAATTTCCGCAGAATTAACTGATGTTTTTATTGCCTTTGAATCATCCGACTTTATGAATGTAATGGTCAGTCCTGACAATTCTGTTGGGAAAGCGGTAAAGTAATAAGTTCCTGGAGCAAATACACTTTCTGAAGATGGAGTGAGTGTTAATTCCGAATATTTAGTATTACTGATCTTATTCGGTGTTGTTCCATTATCACGATAGACACGATATTGACCAGCAAGAGACTCAGAATTATTTCCTGAAAAACGAACTTCCTTAATATCCGTATATTCTGCAGGTATCGTAAATTTAACATATCCTGTCACATGTTCAAACTGAAGAGACGCACCCTCTGCTGTAGCAATAGAAATACCTGAAGCAATACCATTTGCTTTCTGTGCCGCAGGTAACTCTACAGTCATATTATCGTATTGCTCACTCCAATATACTGCTGATTCGTATGGATATACTGCATAATAGACATCAGCAGCCTCGATCTCTCCACTGAAGGTAGCCTGAGCAGATGCAGACTGAATATCAGTTACAAATTCATTTTTCTGAGTTGATCCAGTTTCCGCTGCCGGGTCTGATGTAAAGACGGCTATCTTATCGCCTTTTGACCAAAGTACTTTATAACCTCCTTTGCCATTAGATTCTCCCAATTCAACTTTAGTAGGAGCCCCAAGAGTAGCGTCAAAAGACATAGTCACCTTCTCCTTCTCAGGAGCGGTCTCATTATTGATTTCCTTTGTACATGAAAGGACTGCGATGGCAGATACGGCCATCATGAATAAAATCGAGCGTTTCATTTCTGTGTAAGTTTTAAAGGTTAGACTACCAGCCGTATGGCGTTTCGGTCAAATCATCGACACCAGATCCATACTGTTTGTTACTTGCACAGAGAACGCCTTCAGGCTGAAACTCTACGACCTTGCTGCATGGTGAGACATAAGTCTGCCCCCCCCTGCAAGGGTTTTCGAAATGTTTTGTGTTCATGTTGTTATTGTTTTATGGGTTTTTCGCTATCAGCGCGGGCACAAAATGCCGCACAATCTCCAAAGTTAGGATTGTCTCGGCAATTTTCCAACTATTTCGTCTGTTATCCCACAAAAAATCGGCAACCTTCTTCGGGTCGCCGATAACAACATGCGATTTTCAACTGCCTGAAGATTACTCTTCAAGCATGTTCCCGACTTCTTCTTCGGATATTTCCATGATCGATGAAATCTGCGCGACAGACATTCCTGCCCGACTCATTTTCCTGACAGCAGATGCTGTTGCAACTGCTTTTCCTTCTGCGAGACCTTCTGCAAGACCTTCAGCAAGTCCTTCAGTCATACCGGCTGCGCGTCCTTCCTTGATGCCTTGTTCAAAGCCCATCCTGCGATAAGCGGAATACTGGCCTATCAGTTTCCCTTCGTCATTCATTTCCTTGTCGTAAATTATACGTTTATCCATTGAGAAACCTGCAATCTCACAAGCTTTGAATATACGGGTGAATATCTCATTACGAAGCCAGCCAGGCTGATTCTTCAGATTTCCCATATTCTTGAGTACATAAAGAATCTTGTCCTGATCGGTAAGGCATTCATCCATTCCTTTCTTGTGGAAACGCGAGATTTCTGCAAATATAATCACAATTGTCTCATCCTGCAATTCATTACTGAACTTTTCTCGAAAAGTATATTCAGAAACATACCTGTCTTTCCACAGCTCCTCGTTCTCATGTGGTATGTCAACACCCATAAGGCCTATGAGGTAAACCGGGGGTACATCATATCCCTTACCTTTTCTGTTCTGACGGTCGTATGCCCGGCTCGCATAACTCACACAACGTTTGAACCAATGATCTTCATGATAGCACTGCATCTCCACAATAAAGGCCACACCGGACGCATCGTGACACATAAAATCGTAACGGTACTCTTTATTTTCTGTGACTACCGGACCCTGATACTCTGTAGGCATATATGATATATCAGCCACCTTTCTATGGTCAGGCAACAGAGAATTGATGATGGTGATTACAGCTTCTTTATTCTGCATGTCACCGAAAAGGGCCTTGAATCCCGGATTAGTCATGATGTCAACATACCTTTGTACTGCCATCTCCTTTGAATCTGATAAATTTTCCATAATAAATACTTTAATTTAGGTAACGATATAAATGATTACACTAACTGTCATTCTGAGCCTTCAGCCCTGAGCGTAGCCGAAGGGGCAGCGAAGAATCTTTATTGTAAAGATGCTTCACTTCGTTCAGCATGACAGTGAATGGATGATTTCTGAAGTGC
>JAFUQW010000121.1 GCA_017472115.1 Bacteroidales bacterium
TCAGTTGGGGCTGAAATGCCATATCTTTAGCAATTAGTGTCACCAAATGACTCTGCAAAAGTACGAATAATTTTTATTCCTGCAAATTTCCCTATCTATACTTTAACCTTTTCCGTATTCTATGCTTCATGTCAGAATTGCGGTGGCCTTCCGATGTGAATCGGGAGGCCACTATCTTTATTTCCGGTTGATGCTGAGAGTATGTGGAAAAAAGTTATCTTTGTACGTTAAACTGATTGAATTATGAAAAAACACACATTCGCTGAGTGGATGATTGCGGTGAGACCATGGTCTTTTCCTGCTTCGGCAATGCCGATTATTGTCACTGTGACATATCTTTTCTGGAAAGGGGCGGGAGTCGATTGGCTCATGGCCTTGTGGGTGCTGGTCACCATGGTCCTTTTCCATGCCGCCGGCAACACATGGAGCGATTATTTCGATTATAAGAAAAAGGTGGATTCGGATGATACCTTCGGAGCAAAGACCCTGACCACAGGCATGTTCGAGCCATCGGAAATCAAGAAGCTTGCACTCGGACTTCTTGCAGTTGCATGCCTCAGCGGCATCGGCATAATGCTCTGCACGGACATCAGGATTCTATGGTTCGGCCTTGCCGGAGCCTTCCTTGCATTAGCTTATCCATACCTCAAGTATAATGCTCTCGGCGATATCGATATACTGCTGACCTTTGCCTTCATTCCTGCAGTGGGAGTTTCCCTTGCCGTAACAGGGGCAATTGACTGGAATGTGTTGTGGATTGCGCTTCCGGTCGGCCTTATCACAGACGGGATCCTCCACAGCAACAACACCCGTGACATCATGACGGACAGGAGAGCCGGCATCAAGACTATGGCAATGAACCTGGGACCAAAGGCCTCTGCCTGGATATATGTGTGCGAAGTCCTCTTTCCGTTTGCCTGGGTGGCGGTCTGCACGCTTGCCGGTATGCTTCCATTCGCGACCATAATAATGTTCATGGCTCTTCCTGTTGCCATTGCATGTGCAAAGACGATGAAGAATTCCATCAAGGGCGGGCCTGTACTTATTGCCGACCTTGACGTAAGGACAGCCAATCTTCAGCTTGCCTTCTCGTTTCTTCTGAGTGCGGCATTTGTAATCGCTTATTTCCTGTAAGGTAGGACCGCGTGCAGTTTTTATATAGAAATGCACCTGATATGAAAGACTGGAAACCATTTACGGCAATAGTCATTGCTGCGGTCCTATGGTTCGTTATGTTCTCGCCATGGACAGCCCCACATGTGAATTTCTGGGTGATGATGACCTTTTCGGGACTCACGCTGACGGCATATTCCACCTGGGCCTCGCCCGGCTGGTGGAAGGACATCAGACTCGATCTGAGCAACATCCTTCTTGGTGTGGTACTTGCTGCGGTTCTGTGGGGAGTGTTCTGGGTAGGGGACAAGCTTTCTTCGCTGATGTTCGACTTCGCCCGACCTCAGGTCGATATGATATATGGGATGAAGGAAGGGGAGAATCCGTGGGTGCTGACAGTCCTCATGCTCTTTATCATCGGGCCTGCCGAAGAAATCTTCTGGCGCGGCTATCTCCAGAAATCCTTCTCAAAAAAATGGAATCCGAATATGGGCTTCATCGTCACTACGCTGATGTACAGCCTTGTACATGTGTCTAAATTCAATTTCATGCTGATCATGGCTGCTGCTGTGGCAGGATTCGTCTGGGGTCTTGCCTACAGATTCTATCCTGAAAAATTCGGTGCAATCCTTCTCTCTCATGCCCTGTGGGACTGCGCCGTATTCATCTGGTTCCCGATCTGATCAACTTCTGTTGCTTCATTCATCGGAAGAATGTAGTTTTTCCAAGGCAGCTGCGTCTAATATGCAAAGCTAAACGAACTGAAACGATATGGACTCATTGGAAATCGATTTCGCAAGAATCGTAAAGGAATACAAAAGCACGATCTATATGGTCTGCTATATGTTCTCCAAAGATGAGGATGAGGTGGCAGACCTCTTCCAGGACATCCTTGTCAATCTGTGGAAAGGCTTTCCGAGGTTCAGAGGCGACAGCAGCCCTAAGACGTGGATCTACAGGGTAAGCCTCAATACCTGCATCTCGGTGGAGCGTAAAAAGAAACGCAAGGGCGAGACCGTGCCTCTTGACATGAATATCAACCTCTTCGACGATACGGCAGAAGACATGAAGCAGGTCAGGATGCTGCAGGACAGAATCAGCCGTCTCGGACCTTTCGACAGGGCGATAGTGCTGCTCTGGCTTGAAAATCTCAGCTATGACGAGATAGGAGCCATAGTCGGAATCACAGCCAAGAATGTATCAGTCCGTCTTTTCAGAATCAAGGAACAGCTTAGAAACATGTCAGACCCCAGATAGAGCATCATGAATATGGAAAACAATACCCTTTTATCACACGAACTTGAGGATATGAGGTCTCAGATCGGTATTCTCAAGGAAAAGCTTGAAAAGCAGACCATAGTCAATGAACAGCATATCCGCCGCTCGATGAAGTCAAAGATGTCAGATCTGACAAGGATAGTGGCGATTACCATATTTGCAGGAGTCTTTGCGCTTGTTTACAGCACATGGTTCTTCTGGTCGCAGTCTCTCTCTCCTGCATTTATAGTGGCGACAGCCGTAATGCTGGTCATCTGTATAGCTCTGACCATACTGCAGCGCGTGAGGCTCAAGAGCATGGACTTTTCTCAGAGCAACCTTGTCGAGGCTGCCCGTACGTTGGCTAAGATCAGGAAGCACTATCGCGACTGGCACTGGATTGCCATCCCGATGTTGGTGGTATGGTTCGGATGGCTGATATATGAGATAATCAACAGGCTGGGTACCGGACCTTATGTAATAGGATTCTGTTGCGGAGCCCTCACCGGCGGCCTGATTGGCGGATTCATAGGTTTCCGTATCAACCGCAAGATGGTCCGCAAGATGTCGGAAATCCTCACGGAGATAGAAGATCTCCAGCAGGAAAATTAAATAAAGACTCCGGCCGGAAGGTCGGAGTCTTTGTCTGAAGCAGCGCCGGAAGAACCGGATGTCTTATTTCACGATGATTTCATCCACAAAAAGGAAGCCAGGCTTGCCGCTGCCTGTATGCCATTCAGGTATCGGGGTCACGGTGTTGGCTGTCACTCTGATGAAGCGTGCATCGGTCGCAGGGAACTCAAGAGTATATTCCTGGCGGCCGTTGCCTGTCTCATAGCTCGGGATTGTCTCATAGACAGCAGAAGCGACATCGGTGAATTCCTTGCCGTCCTTTGAAACGGCTATGGTCATGTCGGCAGGATTGAAGATCCAGTCATGCTTGAATACGAAAGTTCCGATCGTGACGCTCGAATACTCACCCCTGCCTTCCATGTCAACCGTTGCAACGAATGGTCCGTTGTACCAACCTGCCCAGTCTCCGCTTGTGTAGGTATCCTTGCCGGCTATGCCGTCTGTAAGATGATCAGGCGCGCCATATGTGTAATTGCCATGCGGCTGTGTGCCGAGGGTTACGGGCCTTCCCATGGCCTTATGTCCGGTGAATTCCCTTGTGAAGGTCTTTGTCTCCATTCCTTCCCTGAAAGCCTTTGCCTTGAGGATTCCGCTCTCCCTGATTTCAAGTGGTCCTGCATAGACAGGGGACTCCGGCGTAGGCTCGCTGCCGTCGAATGTGTAATGTATGTCGATGTCGCCCTGGATCTTGAGAAAGGCTTCTACGCATGCCTTTTCCTTGTTGATTGCGGAAGATCCTGTGATCTGGAAGATATGCTTCGCGTAGTTGTATCCGGCCTTGTCATAGATCGCGCAGAAATCATCGGCGCTGTCGAGGAACCTTTCCCAGTCCTTCACTTCAGGCAGGCACCACTGCACTTCGCTGAGTGCCGCCATGCGTGGCAGGAGCATGTACTGAAGATGCTCGTCGGTAGCGATGTACTCAGTCCAAAGGTTGGCCTGCACGCCGAGGATATGGCTCTTCTGCTCCTCTGTCATACCTTCGACGAAAGGCTCGTAAGAGTAGCATTTCTCGATAGGAAGATAGCCTCCGATGGCGAGCGGCTCGTTGGCCTTGTCGAGAGTCTGATAATAGTCGAGATAATAATAAGTGTTAGGAGTCATGATTACGTCATGGCCTAACTTCACGGCCTGAAGTCCTCCTGCCACACCTCTCCATGACATCACGATCGCATCGTCTGCCACCTCGCCTTCGAGGATCTCGTCCCAACCGATCACCTTCTTGCCCTTTGTGCCGAGGAATTCGGTCATTCTCTTCATCACGTAGCTCTGGAGATAATGCTCTGCCTTGAAGTTCTCGTCATCCTTGAGACCGAGCTCCTTGATCTTGGCCTGGCAGTGAGGACATGTCTCCCAATATACCTTCGGGCACTCGTCACCGCCGATGTGGAAATATTCCGCAGGGAAAAGATCGGCAACTTCGGAAAGCACATTCTCGAGGAACACCATGGTCTCTTCCTTTCCTGCGCAAAGTACCTCATCTGCGATTCCCCAGTCACCCCATACTTCATAAGGGCCTCCGGTACATCCGAGCTCAGGATAAGCTGCAAGAGCTGCGAGCATATGGCCGGGAAGGTCGATCTCCGGAATGATGGTAATGCCTCGTGCCGCCGCATATGCGATGATTTCACGGATCTGGTCCTGAGTGAAATAACATCCCTCTCCGTATGGAGTGTGGTCATATTCGGTACTTTCGAAGATATGTCCGATGATGGTCTTTTTCCTTATCGATCCGACTTCCGTGAGCTTAGGGTATTTCTTTATCTCGATTCTCCATCCCTGATCGTCGGTGAGATGCCAGTGTAGTGTATTGAGCTTGTGAACCGTCATGATGTCAAGATATTTCTTGACCATGTCCATATCGAAGAAATGGCGTGAAACATCCATGTGCATTCCTCTGTAGCTGAAGCGTGGTTCGTCCTTGATCCTGCAGCATGGCAGGGTCCATGCGACCTCTTCAGCAACCTCTTTCCCGAAAATCTCCACAGGAAGCATCTGCTTGAGTGTCTGGATTGCATAGACGAAACCGTTGAGGCCTCCTGCCTTTACAGCTACGGTCTTTCCGTTGATTTTCAGAGTGTAGGCTTCATTGCCGAGAGCCTGATCGAAGGCGAAAGTGAATCCCTCGCGTGAGTTGTCGGTGACCACGGCACTTTCCACACCGCTGACAAGTGAGAGCTGTTTCGCGAAATCCTCAATATAAGCCTTCGACGCATCGTCGAGACCGGATGAAAGATGAAATGCCGCACCTTCGACATCAATGCTTCCGCATTTCATGGTCACTTCGTTAGGGTATGGCACTACATTGATCTGATTTCTGTCATTGCAGCAGGATACTGCCGCAACGGCAAGTGATAAAAGGAATAATAATTTTTTCATTTCCGGAAGATGTTATAAGAAACTGTTTAAATTTTTCTACGAAATATAATAATGTCTGTTGAAACTGCTGTTTTATCATCAAAAACGCATCATGACATTTTTGATGATAAAAATTCAAACAGTTTCTGAATGGTCTGCGAATTTACTGAAACTAACCGATATTACCAACCATAAGCCATATTATCCGAGCAACATGACAATAAGTTGTGCGGAAATGACTCTGAGGAAGATACCGGCCGGATATACCGTGGCATATGCGACAGCCGGATCCTCACCGTCATTGTCGGTATATGCATAGTCGAGGGCGAAAGGATTTGCCATGCTTCCGCAGAGCATTCCGATATTGTCGGCATAGTCTGTCTTGAAGATCTTCGCTGCAGCGAATCCTACGGCAAGGACCGGGATCGTTGACAGAGAAAGACTTATCGCCACCCATTTGAGACCTTCCCAAGTGAATACAGTCTCGAAGAATCCTGCTCCCGCACTGAGGCCGAGTCCTGCAAGATATATGGTAAGACCGAGCTGTCGCAGCATAAGGTTGGCGCTGCGGGTCGTGTAAGTGGCTATGTGGAAATGCGGACCGAACGAACCCATGAGGATGCCGACGATGATAGGACCGCCTGCGATGCCGAGCTTTATAGGCATGCTGATGCCCGGCAAGGCGATAGGAATACTTCCGAGAATCACGCCGAGAACGATGCCGATGAATATGGAGATCAGATTAGGGTTCTTGAGACTTTTGGCCTCGTTGCCGAGAATCTTGCTCACGTTGTCGATAGCCCTGGCCTCACCCACTATGGTCAGTTTGTCACCGAGCTGCAGCCTCAGCGATCTGGAAGGCAGCAGGTCTATTCCTGCACGGTTCACACGCGTTATGTTGATGCCATAGGAGTTGCGCAGTCTGAGGTCACCGAGCCTTGCACCGTTGTGCTCCGGTTTGGTGACAAGTACCTTGCTTGAAACAAGCTGACTGTCGATGGCGTTCCAGTCTATGTCCTTCTTGTTCCAATCGACATTCTCCTGTTGTCCGAAAAGAGCCTTGATGGTTTCGACGTCCTTCTTTCCGGAAATCACCAGCAGATGATCGTCCTTCTCAAGAATTGTCTCTGAAGTAGGGATGATCAGCCTGCCGTCTTTCCATACTCTTGAAATCACGAACTGGCAGGCTGCATTCTGGCGTATATCCTTGATGCTCTTCCCGAAAATGGCCGGATTGCTTACCTGGTATTCCGTGATGAAAGTGTTGTCTGCGGAATTGTCCTGCACTGTCTTATTACCTTTTGGGGCAAGGAATTTTCTGAGAACCATTACGGAAAATATCATTCCGATGAGGCCGAAAGGATAAGCCACGGCACATGCCATAGCCATGCTGTTGGTCCCGTTTATATCATCCGGATTGATCTGGAGAAGAGCCTGTTGTCCGGCTCCGAGCATAGGAGTGTTGGTGACGGCACCGGCAAGCAGGCCCACAGTGTCTGCAGACGAGATGCCTGCGACCCAATGGAAAATCATGGCCATGAGGCTACCCACGACAAGCAGAAGGGTCGCCAGAAGGTTGGTCCTGATTCCTCCGTGCTTGAATGAAGAGAAGAATCCGGGACCGACCTGCACTCCGAGCGAATAAATATATAGTATCAGGCCGAAGTTCTGTGCAAGAGCAAGCATGTCGGGGTCGATCACGATTCCGAAGTGTCCGGCTATGATTCCTGCAAAGAAAACGAAGGTGACTCCGAAAGATATGCCGAATATCTTCAGGTTGCCTAAGGCAAGGCCTGTGGCGCAGATGAGCGACAGCACGAGCACCGCCTGTATGAATGTATGTTGTGTGAACAGTTCCGTAAACCAGCTCATATCTTGGATGAAATGAAAAGTTGTCAGTATAATATCAGTCCTGCAAGAGCTCCCAGACCGATGGCGGAGAAAGGACCGATCTTCTTGAAGAACAATCCTGCGAATGCTGTGATGCAGATCATGTAGCTCTTCCAGTCAATGAAATTCTCAGGAGTCGCAAGTCCGAGTGCTGCAGTTCCCACGAGTCCGAGCACGACCGGTCTGAGACCGGTCATCACTCCTTGGAACAGATAGTGGTCCCTCAGTTTTTCGTATGCCTTGCAGATAGCAAGGACAATGATGAACGAAGGCAGCACGACTGCAAATGTGGCAGTGAACGATCCGAGCACACACATGAACTCCGATGCCCCCGTATTTGCAAGCACATCATATCCGAGATATGTCGCACTGTTTATTCCTATCGGACCGGGGGTCATCTGGGAAATGGCGACGATGTCAGTGAATGTTCCCTCGTCGATCCAGCCGTGGACAGTGACGACCTGATTCTGGATCAACGACAGCATGGCATATCCTCCACCTATCGTGAACATGCCTATGACGAAAAATGTTCTGAACAGTTCCCAGTAGATCATGCTATCCAATGCTTTTTTTGCGGTTTGAATACCATGCAGTAAACAGCGAGATCACGATTACGCATGCTATTATATATATAGGTGAGAACTTCAGGAAGCAGACGAGTATCATCGATGAGATGACAATGATCCAAGACCACCATCTCATCTTTGTCGCCTTTATCATGTCAATCATCGGAACGCCGATCAGGGCTACCACCACAGGACGGATTCCCTTGAAAGCCTTTATCACATATTCGTTGTCCTTGAACGAAGTGAAGAATATCGCTACCATAAGTATTATGAGGAAGGGGGGAAGGCAGCTGGCTATAGTTGCGACTATGCTTCCCCTGGTCCCTCTGAGCTTATGTCCGGTCAGGATGGAAATGTTCACGGCAAACAGGCCGGGAGCTGTCTGTGCAAGGGTTATGATGTCCAGGAAATCCTCATCCTTAAGCCATTTCCTTTCGACAAGTTCGCTTTTTATTGCAGCTATCATCGGGATGCCTCCTCCGATGGTGAAGGCTCCGATTTTGGCGAAAATGAGAAAAATCTTCCAGAGTGATACCATGATTTTCCGTGTTGAGGGCACAAAAGTAGAAAAAATATTCAAAAAAAACTCGAAAAAATTTGGAGGTTAAGAAAAAGTCCGTATCTTTGCAGCCCGTTTGAGAGAAAACGGTCTGAAAAGTTCATTGAAAAGATTGAAGGAAAGTACAAGAAGCAAGTACCGAGAAAAACAATTTATCGAGAAGCGTTAATTCTTTTGGAATTATAAGTGTCAGTGACAAGCTAAGAATTATATTTATTATACAATGAAGAGTTTGATCCTGGCTCAGGATGAACGCTAGCGGCAGGCATAACACA
>JAFUQW010000122.1 GCA_017472115.1 Bacteroidales bacterium
AATGATTTTCTCATTGTTCTGCCGTTTTAATCTTTATTCAGGTATCGTCAATGTAACCACAGGAGAATCACCAAAGATAAGGAGCGGCTCTCCGTTGACATCCTCAGCTTCAAGTATGAACTGGACAGTCATGCCCGGCGCAGCCTGACACAAGAGAGGAACAAATGTGCTCAGGTCGAAGATTATTTCTGTCTGATGATAGATTTCTTCTCCGGTAAGCAATGGAGAATCAGCAAAATTCTTACATATCTCCGGGTCATTGATCAGGTCTATATAATCTTTTCCTCCATCTGTAATCTCCGCTATGGCACCCTTGAAGTTATCGCTGACCTGAATTACGAACTTCTCAATACCTGCAGGCATCTTTATGGTCATCATGATCTTGGTGTCCATATCGATAACCAGTTCTTCAAATGTTTCATTTCCTTCCCACACGATGCTGTTGGCCGGCTTCACTTCCTCTTCATCCTCACCTTCCGATCCGTCGAAGTCAGGACGATCGACATAAGACTCGTCCATTCCGTCAACATAGATGTCATCATGCTCCTCCTTGAAAGTAGTTACCACGTCGATCGTTATTCCTCCGATCTCACCTGTAACCTTGGCGTCAAGTCTGATTATATGATGCTCCGCAGGCTGAGGATTCTTTACAAAATAAACAGCTGTCGCCTCAGTATTGTCGATGCTTCTGAAGCCTTTCACTTTCACTTCAAGTCCGCGGGCAAGGAAATATCCTGCCTTTCCGGCAGCAAAATCATCCTTTTCGGCATTTTTTGTCCAGACAAGCTCTCCGAGACCGTTGGTCACAACCACTTCATAAGAAGCAAGTTCCTTCTTGAAATTGTCGGAAAGTTCGATCGTCACCTTGCAGTTGTAAGGAGTACATATGAGCTTGAGGTCAGTAACCTCACCGGCCTTGATTTCAAACTCCTCATAGGCACGATATATAGGCTGGTCGAACGCTGCCGGCTCGGTAGCAGGAGAAGTTACCGTGATGGTATAGCTTCCTGAACCGAGCTCTACCACATTTCCAAGAAACATTTCACCGTATTTTCCCGAAACAGGGGTCGGTCCTTCAATCACAACATCATAATTGGTGTAATCCGTATAATCGATTCCCGATTTGGTCTCGATTGTCACATAATCCGTAAGGTCTGTGACCGTAAAGGAAAGACTGCCTGTTCCTGCAGGTGTCTCAGTGTTCACATCAATACGATTGCAGGCTGCCAGAGAGAGGGCAATCATCATCGCTGAGAAAAGAATCTTTTTCATATGTTTTATCTTTATCATTATTCGGTTAATAGGTAAGTTCCACATTGTCAACTCTCAAGACGGAGCCTATATGGGCGGTTTTCTGCGATCCCGCTATTTCCATTGATACAGCAGTCTTGACTCCGCCGCTGCTGCATGACTTGAAGCTGATGTAAATGCTCGCAGCCTTCGTCTCCTCATTCGAATAGAGGACAGGTATCTCGCATGCAGTCCACTCGGAAGCGGCCGCACCGTCAAGCTTTTCAGAACGTGCTATCTCATTTCCGTTCTTGTCATACAGAGCGATATTCACCACAAAGGTCTCATTATTGACCGGAGCATATCTGTACATGAACTTCACAGATGTAGGACGGCTTGCGAATGCATGACCGTTCCTGACATGATTTCCGCTGTCATCTGCTGTACCGATCCATATCTCACCGGGAACACTTGTTCCGACTGCCGTATCATCGGTATTGGCACTTCCGACGTTTATAGTATAGACCATAGCGGATTTCTCACCTTCCCACTTGTCTGTAGAATATGCCGTGCATGGGAAATTCTTGCAATAGTTCGAAGTCCATGCAGTGTGACCGTCAGGCATGGTCTTTTTGCTGTTTACAGCCCACCACGGATCGGTCTCGCCTTCCTTGTACGGAAGGTACCATTCCCTGTCATAATCATAGAACCATCCTGCCGGAGAGACATGCATCACTGTAGTATGATAATCCTCAAATCCCGGATTGCCGACCTGAAGAATCTTTTCCGTGGTGACTTCCACCACTTCCGACATAAGATTAGGATTATTGTTATAGATGGTCCTGAAGTAATATTTCGTATCAGGCAGGACATCAAGAGTACCGAAATCTATAACCGAATTGTCGGCCGACTCGAAGGTCTTGAGGTCGTTCCAGGTCTGACCGTCAGGGCTGACCTGAAGCATGAACAGCCTGCTGACACCTCTTGATACAGTGAGCTTTGGAGAGACGATCCTGTTTGCCCATACACGTCCTTCCGGAATCGAAAGGCTCTGTACGATAGGATAGGCTGTGGCTGTCAGGACCTCCTCGGTAATCTTTCCGACTTCATCCACGACCTTGACAGTGAATGTCGCAAGATTCCTTTCTACGGTCAGAGACGGATTCTTTTCATTGATCGTCGCGAACAGATCGGTCATGGTAAGATATGTCAATTTTCTCGAACCGAGCATATTGTCACCCCAGGAGAAGCCGGCAGCCCTGAGCTTTTCAAGATCAGCCATATCTTCGGCCTTAGGGTTGGCGAGGTCGAATTCCTTGCCGAGCGGAATATCGAATCCTTCCGCCTCCACAAGATATTCCGAATCGACCTTGAAGAAGAAATTCTGAAGTCCTCCACGTGCCACGACAGAGATTGTCGCACCGTTTCCGGTCTTGTCTCCTTCGACCACGGCATGATCACCGTCTATGAAGCCGGCCGCCACGACCTGCGGAGCATCCTGCGGAGCCCAGATTTCAGGAATCTCCACATCAGTCAATGTCTTTTCGATATTGTCGTCAGTCTTGATGTTGACATCAAGTCCTCCATGACGCGGATTGACAGAAAGATCGATGGTAAGATGATCGTTGGCGGCAACAGCTAAGGTATCCAGAGTCGCGAAACGCCATGAATCCTCGTCACCGTACTCATACTGAGCCATGAACTGGATCTGCAGACTGTCGGTAGGCATCATATAGGCATCCTTGTCCTGATCCTTCTTGTAGCGGAGAATCTGCTTGTATTTCTTGTTCGCGGCATTACCTGCAGTCGCACTTGTGTCGATGCGCGCAAGACGGACGAAATAGTCGTAGAACGATCCCGGAACCGACTCGTCAAAATTGACGGTGATCCTTACGTTCGAGACTTTAGCCTCCACTTCCACATATGTGATGTTCGGTTCATCGTTCTCGTTCCGGCCTCCGTCAACCGCAAATTCCTTTTCTGCAAGGAAATACGGCTTGTCAAACCCGCAGGCTGTCGAGTCACCATGAAAGGCGAGAAGCTTCCACTGTCCAGCATTGACACGGAATGTAGTATCCTTGGCCTCTTCGTATTTGCCGAAATACACGCGGTTCCATGTCTCGTTCTTGGACTTGTCCGTACGCTTGCCGAATTTGTACAGATCCACATAGAGACTGTCTGCATGCGGGACAAGAGATTCGTCGAGGCCTTCGGCTTTCGACTGGACGATCTGCAGACTCTCATCGACAGAAAGGCCTATCCTTAGGAGGCCTTCCCTCTCCTCTCCTGACGGGATGAGCTCGATCGGGCTCTCGACGCAGGAAGCCAGGATGAGTGCTGCTGCAAATGGTAAGAATCTTGATTTTTTCATTATTATATAAATTAACTATATCAACTAATTTGTATATACTATCTTGATCTTATATAGTGAGGTATTATATGCACCCGGCTTTTGTTTTGAATAAAGCATTGCACGAGTATCTGTGGTCAATGTAAACTTATCGCCACACTCTTTATAATTATCACTGCCATGACTCAGCTTATAGTGAGCTTCAACATACGAACCGCTGAAATCCGCCGAACCTTCCGATGATGAACAAGTCTTGATATAAACTCTTCTGTTGCTGGCCATTGTAGCAGCCAGGCATGCATCCAGACTTGTCTTTACATTGATGTTATTGCCGTATGGAAGATGAAAAGACGGGGACCGTACAGCACCATCTCCGGTATATTGTACTCTCGGACTTGAATATTTAGCAGAAGCGATAAACGTCCAACCCGGTGACCATTCTGTAGGATTGCTTGTAAAAACGCCCTCATACGGCAGTCCCGTAATATGGAACACTTTCTGCTTTTCAACAGTGACATTACCTACCTTGATGCTCGCCGACATGGTATATCCCTGAAATTTAGAGCATGTCTTGTCTCCGAAAGAGGCTATGGTACTTGAATTAGCGACTCCGACGGAAGGATTGCTGACATCGATGACCGTCTTGTCTTCTCCGACAAGAGAATAAGAAAAGTCCGATATGACATCGGCCGCCACATTGGTCGAGACAGACAGTCCGGAAAGCAATGTATTGGCATGCAGGTTGGCGCCATCCACATTACCGGCCTTGTATTTGTCATATGAAGTGTTTCCGTTGATGTTGAGGACGATTCCGGGGCCGTTGATGGTCTTGGTAACCGCCTGATTTTCGAGAGAGACCGGTTTCCCGTACATATAATAATATGGAGTAAAGGTATATGCACCTGCTTCGAGGAATATATTCCCCGCCGAGACATCCATGGTCACAGTGGAACCGGTTATCGCAGCCTTGGAGGAATATGTCCTTACCACATTTCCTTTTGCATCAGTCAATGTCGCGCCCCAGCTGTCTATAAGCTTGTCCGGCGATCCGGTCTTGCTCATCTTGAATGACACAGTGGTTCCTGTAAGAAGTCCGGCGTCATTTCGTGAATGAACGATGGTTAAATCCGAAGAAGTTACTGCAAACTGCTTGAATTCCCCGCTGATGGTGATCGGGATCTTCGCCCCTCTCTTGGATGAAAAATCATATCCTCCGGTAGTGCCGTCAGAAAAACTTTTCACAAAATAATTATCTTCAGTACCATCTGAACATACAAGAGAAAAGCCTTTCTCGAAATTGACAGGAGGCACGAAGATATAGGTCTTGCCCTCCTTCTGCACCGGAACGGTTATCTGAGTGACAGCCTCTGCAGGCTTCTCCATGGTATCATCTTCCGGATTGATTATGACAGGAGACAGGGGCTCTATCTCATTGCCGGCCAAAGATATATGTGTCACACCGGGAGTATCGACCGTGATTTCCAGGACCGCGCCAAGATGCTTCAGTCCCACAACCATTCCCTCCGGATCATACTCAGTCTTGCCATATAGAAAAGGCTTGTGACTTCCGTCCTGGGAAGAATAATTTGCCTTGACCGTCCCTTTGACAGCATCCACGGACATGGTTTCTCCTGCAGGATGAGTGAAATAACATGACTTCGGTTCAGACCTGAGAGTCACGAAACCGGAAAATGATGCCTTGGAGCCATCTTCAGGGTCAATATCAAAGACTTTCAATACGGACGTGGCTATCGTGTCGGAAACTTCTATTCCGGCTGTGACCGCCGTCAGCTGTATCCTGTCTTCGGCATTCCACAAAAGAGAATTTCCGCTCAGACCGATCCTGGTCATTTCATCCTGCGACACGGTGAGATTGACAGGATATTCCTGCATGATGTCCCGGTCTGAAGGCAGCATAGGTTCGATACCGGTGCATGCAATCATGACCGACGCAAGGACGACAGCCGCACAATATCTCAATTTCATGTATGTCTCACCTGTCATCATTTGTCTTCTTCTACTTTTGCATCATTATAATCTTCAAGATCAAGTCCGGTCCCGACAGTGTCTTTCCTTCCGTTGACAATGAACTTGACGCCATCGGTGACAGTCACGGTTCCTG
>JAFUQW010000015.1 GCA_017472115.1 Bacteroidales bacterium
CCCGACTTTCCGCAGCCGAAGCATTTATATATTCCCTTTGAAGCGGAAACGGAAAACGAAGGAGTCTTCTCGTTATGGAACGGACAGCACGCGATATGGTTGGCACCTCGCTTCTTCAATGTCACGAAGTCCCCTACCACATCCACGATCTGAGCCGCATCGAGGATCTTGTTTACCGTCTCCTGAGGTATCATAACTTACTGCTCATCAACCTTTTCGTATTCTACATCCTTCACATCGGAAAGAGGATTTTCCGGCTGCGACGGCTGTTCCGTCTTTGGCGCCTGATGGATTTCATACTCATCGATCGCCTTCTTCATCTTCCACGAAGACAGAAGCTCGGATGCGCCATACACTATCAGAGCAGCTCCGGCAATCATAGTCATCACCGACTCCGCAAACGGGTTGAAGAGGATGAAACCTCCGATCAGAGTGACTATTATCGGAAGGATGAATGCACCGAAGCCCATACCGACAGCACGTCTGGCACTTATCAGAGCCAGAATCTGCACGATTCCGAAGGCAAGAAGCACAAAACCGATGAGGTATATCATAAACTTCGCGATCACGCCCGGGAAGAGGAACATCAGAAGACCAAGAATGAGATCGACCAGAGCATTGAATGACATCAGCGGAAGCGATCCCTTTTCCTTATCCTTCAAGCCTACAACCAAAGAAACGATTCCTGAAGCAAGCATAAAAGCAGCGATGATCTTGACAACGGTCGTAAGGGCATTGGCCGGTGACACCACCATCATAATACCGATAACCAAGGCAATCAGAGCCCTCATAGGGCCATTCACCTTGCTTTTATAACCAAAGGTAAACATCTGTTTTCCAATTAAATGTTGAACATATTGCCGCAACGAAGGCTTATCACCTGAAGAACAGGCTCCTCCATCCGAGGCATACTATTGCACATAAAATGCAAAAATAGGAATTTTTTAGTATTTTTGCGGCCGTTTTTGAGGTTAATGAGATGGTTTTGTTCGATAATCATAATCACAGCCAGTTTTCATTCGACGGCCAGAGGACAAGCGTCGAGGCAAGCGCCCGTGCTGCATTGTCAGCAGGCCTCGGAGGCATCTGCTTCAGCGACCACTGTGACCATTATGTCCCGCCGATGAAAGCCTCCTTTGAAGATCTCAAACCGGAATACTTTGACGTTGCAGAGCAGCAGGAGGAAATCGGACGTGTACAGGATCTATTGGGAGAGGGCGTGAAAATCCTCAAGGGCATCGAGATCGGAATGTACGAGGAATGTCACGAGCAGATCCGCAATGTCCTAAGCAGCAATTCATTTGACCAAGTACTCGCATCGGTCCACTACATCGAACAGACCGACCCCTACTATGGCGGATACTACGAAGGAAAAGACTGGAAACAGGCATACGGCGGCTATCTGGAAACGATCTATAAAGAAATGACCTGGCTCGGCGACTTCGACATTATGGGACATTACGACTATATAGTCCGCTACGCTCCCTATCCCGTCACCTCCATCCGCTACCGCGATTTCAGCGACATCTTCGACGAGATGTTCCGCTATCTCATATATGAAGGCAAAGCCCTGGAAATCAACACAAAAAGTTATGAAGGACACCGCGGCCGCATAGTTGAACTAGACCACAATGTCCTCCTCAGATACCGTGAAATGGGCGGCGAAATCATCAGCCTCGGCTCCGATTCCCACGAGCCTTCCCGTGTCGGTGCCGGCTTCCCTCACTTCGCCGGACTCCTCAAATCACTCGGCTTCCGCTGGACCGCACACTATGAGCAGCGCAGGCTGGTCCAGCTGCCGCTGTAACCAAGCACACCCCAATCCATTATCATCCAAGCACTTACCATTTCTGCGTGCTCCCCCTAGTGCGGCACGTAGAAGCGATATATGGTTGAGTATCAAGGAATTACCCTCTGACATACCAAGTACAGTAAAACCGCTTGCAACACCATTTCCAGGTATTACAAGCGGTTTTGCTTATAAATGTGCAGATTTCAGGAAATCCACTACAATTGTCTTAGAACGGAAGATCGTCCTCGACTGGAGAACTCATATCGTCTGCTGACGGCATCGGTGCGCCGGTCGGAGCTGAGTAGGCTCCTGCCGACTGAGCATAGTTATAACCCTGTGAAGGGGCTGGAGCCTGAGCTCCCATATAACCTGCTCCGCCTGCGACAGCACCGGCCGAATGATCCGGCTGAGCCGCATTTGCAGGCTCGATTCTCCAGGCTCTCACATCGGTGTACCAGCGTCCGTTATATTCACGGCTGCTGAGGTTGAAGGAGATCTTCACCTTGTCACCGACCTGATATTTGTCGAGTTCCTTTACCTTGTCATCACCCCAGACGTTCATACACACCTGAGACGGGAAATTTCCCTCCTGATATTCAAGGATGAACTCCTGCTTTGCCCAGGCACCTCTTGCGGATGTGCCGGTCTGGACATTGAGTTTACGGGCGATCCTGCCCTCAAGCTCCATTGCCATTACTTCTTGATCTCTTCCTTAGGAACGAACTTGCCAACCTTGAGAACCTCAACGTCGAAGATGAGAGTTGAGTTAGGTTCGATGGCACGGTTGCCTCTTTCGCCGTATGCAAGGTCAGCAGGGATGTAGAGAGTAGCCTTTCCGCCCTCGCCGAGGAGACCGAGACCCTCTGTCCAACCTCTGATCACGCGGTTAGCAACGAACATAGTAGAGTCGTTCTCATCGAATACTGTACCGTCAAGAAGAGTACCCTTGTAGTTTACCCATACTGTATCCTGTGGAGCTACCTTCTCAGCTGCACCCTCAGCCTCGATTGTATATTGAAGACCGCTTGCTGTAGTATCAACGTTCTCCTTGAGAGCGTTCTTTGCAAGGAATGCCTCACCCTCAGCGAGGTTCTTTGCTGCCTTGTAAGACTGTCTCTTTGAGATGAATCCGTTAAGGATACGCTGCATCTCGTTAGGGTTGATCTTGAATGCCTCTCCGAAGTCAGGATCGTATGGTGAACCCTCAGCTGCGAGGAAGTCCTGCATACCCTTCTTGATCTCAGCCATATTAAGCTCATCGAGGTTCTCTGCGAAATTGCTTCCCTTGATGAATGAACCGAAGTTGATACCGATAAGGTAGCTTGCTGAGTCAACTTCAGCAGCTGTAGGGAGTTCTGCCTCTACCTCAACACCTGAAGATGCTGAATTGCAGGAAACTGCAAGTGCAGCTGCACAAGCTGCGATTGCGAAAAATTTGATTGCCTTCATTGTCTTAAAATTTATTTGTTTGTTAATAATTCCAATCAGTAGTTGAGCTACTGTAAAAAATAGTGTTAAACATGAGCCCCAGAGAGCCCTGAAAATAATATTGGTTGAGTGAGATTTATAGTAGGAATTATTTGCAAAAGTCCCTGAAAATCAGTAACTTAGAGA